>NZ_JBEXYP010000019.1:0-118876 GCF_040630995.1 Micromonospora sp. NPDC005710
TGCCGGGTCGGTGGTCCGCGCGTCGGGGCCCCGTCTGCTGTTCGGGCCTCCGCGCGGGCGCGGGTCGTCACGACGGCGCGCCGAGGGCTCGGAACGTGCGCTCAGGCCGGGTTGCCGGTCGGCAGCACCGCGGCCATCTCGTCGCCGGCACCGGCGAGCACCCGCGCCTGCTGCGGCCAACTGGCCAGCCCCGGTGCGGCCCGCAGGCCGGCGGCCCGGATCAGGTCCCGCAGCGCCTGCTCGTCCAACTCGCCGAGCTGCCGGTACGTGCGCACACCAGCGTCCTGCAGGGCCGCCGCCATCTTTGGCCCGACTCCCTGGATCCGGCGGAAGTCGTCGGCCGGGCCCGTCGGGTCGGCGTCGGCGTCGGCGTCACTGATCGTCGTGTCGGCGTTCGACCGGACCGGAGAGGTTGCGGTGTCCACCGGACGGACCGGCGGCGTCGCCACCGCCGCCACCTGCTCGGCCTCCGTGGCGTCGACTGCGGACTCGGCCTGGGCCGGCTCGGCGGTCTCCGGCGTCGCTGCCGGGTCGACCGTCGTGGCCGTGCTCTCCGCGTCGCCGGACGCCGGCGCGTCGCCGGCCGGCGACGCTTCGGCGGGAGTGCTGTCGGCGGGAGTGGCAGCGACCGGCGCGTCGTCGACGGACGTCGCGACGCCCGACGTGGTGTCGACGGGCGTGTTGTCGTCGGGCGTGGCGTCGACGGGCGTCGCGTCGACCGCTGTCGTGTCGACCGGCGCATCGTCGATCGGCGTGGTCGCGGCCGGCGTCGTGTCCAGCGGTGCCGTGTCGGCGGGCGCGATGTCGTCCGCCGGCTGGCGGGGGGCGACAACGGCCGCCGGGGCGGGCTGCTGGTCGACGGTGGCGGGCTCGAGGGCCGGCTCCTGCCGCAGCTCACCGGTGTCGGACGGCTCGGCGTCCGGTACCGGCGGCGGGTCCTCGGTCAGCGCCATGTCCGCCGGGTCGACGGTGCTCGGGGCGTCCGCCGGCACGGGCACCGGCGTCGGACCGTCCGGTGCGGTCACCGCGGCCGGCTCGCTGACCGTGTCGACCGGCACCGGCTCGTCGGCGACAGCGGTGGGTGCCGGGTCGACGGCGGCCACCGGCTTAGCCTCATCGGTGGTGGCAGCCGGCGTGGGCGTGGAGATCACGGCCAGGCCGGCGACGGGGTCACCATCCACAATCGAACTACCCTGTACGCCCCGCCGGCCGCGCAGCAGCCACCCGGCGGCCAGGCCCAGCAACACTGCCAGCACCACTATCAGCGAGTGTCCGAAAGACCACGCCACGGCGAACCTCCCTCTCAGCTCGTTGCAAAAGTCACGAGAAAAACTCGCCGCAGCTTCGCACACGCGTATTGCCGGCGACAGGCAGGATCGGTCGTCAGTGGTGCGGGGAGGCCGGCCACCTCAGCCGGTGCCCGTCGGGTGACACGGCGTCGTCCGTCACCGCGAAACGCGTCCGGATCGGACCAGGCCCGGCAGATCTCGGACGCGACGAGACCCGGGCCCGGCGAGGGACGCCGAGCCCGGGTCGGGCGATGCGGGCTCAGTCCCGGTCACCCTCGTAGGTGTGGAACTCGTCGACGAACCGGCGTCGCAGCGGTGGCACCCGGCTGGTCACTCCGAAGTAGCCGCGCGCGCCGAGCAGCGCGAGCCGACCCACCACCGGCCGGTACATCCGATCGTCGCCGCTGGTGCCGCTGCGGTTCAACGATTCGGCCACCCGGGCGAAGCCGTACGGCGCCATCACCGCCTCGTAGTCGGCGACCGCCTGAAGCAGTGTCTTGTCGCCGGCGGTGAAACGGCTGAGCTGCGCACAGAGCAGGCGGGCGTCGCGCAGCGCGGTGTTCGCGCCCACGCCGCGACCAGGGGTCATGGTGTGGATGGCGTCGCCGAGCATCGTGACGGTGCTGCTCTTCCAGGGCGGCACGGGCTCGGAGGTGGACACTCTGATCGGTAGGGCGCTGGCCGGGTCCGCGCGGGCGAGCAGTTCCCGTAGGTGCGGGTGCCAGTTCGCTGTGAGGTCCAGGGCGACCCGCACCAGGTCCTCGCCGCGGCGTTCCATGATGTCGGTCGGGAAGCGGTTGGCCGCACTCCAGATGATCAGGTTGATGTTGTCGGTGGTGGTGTCGTGGGCCAGGCCCGGCCAGTCTCGGAGCAGCGCGGCGTCGGGTTCGCTGACGTCGGGCTTGATCCCGCGTCCGGCGTCCCACTTGAACTCCATGACGTGCAGCACGCCCATCATCCCGCCGACTCCGAAGATCAGCGAGATGCCCTGCTGGACCCGCTCGGGGATCAGACCGCGGGTGTGCGGGGTCAGCGGGATGCGGGTGGCGATGTTGATCGTCCCGGCGTCGCTGACGACGGCGTGCGGCAGGTACTGACGGCGTACGGCGGAGTGGGTGCCGTCGGCCGCCACCAGCAGGTCACCGGTGGCGGTGGTGCCGTCGGCGAAGTGCGCGGTGACCGTGCCGTCGTCGCGTTGCTCGTACCGGGTGAAGGTCTTGTCGAACTGCACCACGTCCTCCAGGCCGGTCAGCAGAACCTGGCGCAGCACCATCCGGGCCACCGAGTGTTCGGTACGCACCGGGTCGGCGCTCGGCCGCAGCGGGAACGACGCGGTCTGGCGGAGCCCCTGGGTGACGACGTTGAAGTAGTGCGGCGGACGGGCGCACGTGGCCAGGAAGGTGGCGAAGAGCTCCGGCGGCAGGCACTCCCGCAGTGCCCGGCTACCGGTGGGCCCGATGCCGACCCGGTAGCCGAGCAGCCCTTCGGCGCGGTCGCGGTGTCGTTCGTAGACGGCGACGCTGATCCCGGCGCGACGCAGGCCGTGCGCCAGGCACAGCCCGCCCGTGCCCGCGCCGATGATCAGGACGTGCGGCGGCGCGGCGGACATGTCAGCCGGCCGGGTGTGCGGCGGGTGCCTCGGTGCTGGCCGGGCGCGGGGCGGGCGTCTCGACACCGGCCGGGGGAGCGGTGGTGTCGGCGGTGGGCGTGCTGGTGACGTCCCACCGGTAGAAACAGCCGGCGATCGCGTCCCGGGGCGAGCGCCAGGTCGGCAGGTACGGCGACGTGTGCGCGGAGAGCCGTTCGTTCACCTGCTTGAAGAGCGGGTGGTTGCGGGCTGCCGCCAGAGCGTCCGGGTCGACGTCGTCCGAGGTCTCCAGCACGTGTACGCACAGGTCGTGCAGGCAGTACAGGGATCGGTGCGTGACGCCGGTCAGGCCGGGGAGTTCGGTGGCGTCGGATTCGGCGAAGATCTGCGCGACCCGCCCCTCCGCTCCTGGGATGATCCGGCTGACGATCAGTAGACGACTCATGGGACCCCTTCCGCCGGTGGCCTTCCCGACCCCTCGGGAGTCGGCGCCACGTGCTCTGTGCGCCCACCGTGCCGCAGTGCCTGTCACATCACCGTCACGTACGCCGACCGGTCGGTGACGGGTGGTGCCGTCAGGGACGCCGGACGGCCGGTGACGGTCGGTCGGTGACGGCCTCGCGGGTGGCCTGCCGGATCGGGGCGAGGGTGTCGTCGAGCAGGGCGCTCATGGCGGGGCTCGGCTCCAGCCGTAGTTCCCGGCGCAGGAGGTCCCGGTAGACGTAGAAGGCGTGCACCGCCTCGAAGGCGTTGCCCTCGGCCAGGTGGATGCGGACCACCAGCCGGTGTGGTGTCTCCCGTAACGGCTCGGCGGCCATCGCCTCCAGCGCCGCTTCGAGGGCCTCGCCGTGCCGCCCCGCGGCCAGGTGGTGCCCGGCCACCCGCTCCAACATGTGCAGGCGCAGTTGGCGCAGGCGCTCCCGGTCCAGCAGCACCCAGTCGTCGTACCAGCCGGGGAGAAGGTCGTGCCGCCCGGCGGCGAGCGCACCGGCAGCGGTGCGGGGGTCGTCGCCGTCGCGGACCCGGGCCGCGGTGCCGACCAGGTCGTCCACGTCGAGCCGGACCGCCGGGCCGAGGCGGACGGTGTCGCTGGCCACTGTCATCGGGCAGCACGGGTCCTGTCGGAGCCGCCACAGGGCGGTACGCAGGGAGGACAGCGCCCGTTCCTCCGACGCGTCCGGCCAGAGCAGCCCGGCGAGCTGGCTGCGGGTGGCGCCGGGGCGGAGCCCGATCAGCGCGATCACCCGTTGCAGCCCGCGCGGCACCACGACGGGCACCGCCTCGCGGAGGAGTCGAAAGCCGCCGAGCAGGTGCAGTGAGACGCCCTTCTCGGGCGGGTCTCCGGCGGTCGGCACGGACGGATCAGCGGCCACGGCGGCACCCCCTGCGGAACGCTCGTCCCGACTGTCTGCTGTGTCCCGGATCGGTTACCCGCGACGCCACTGTCGACCCCGCCGATCGCGGCGTCGCCGGACGGGACCCCGCCCGCCGAGGCGCCGGGCTGACCAGGCTGAAGATTATCAATAACGGTCACGTTGCGTCAACGTCAGCGTGGACCTTCTATCTGCGCCGGTCAACCCGAGATCGGTTCTGAACTGCATAAACATTAGTGCTTCCCGCACGTCGGGCACATAGCTGATACACAGGTTGCGTCAACGCAGCGTCACCGTCAGGCGTTGCTGGTCGGCCCGTCACGGTGACGCCGCCGTGACGAGGATCGGCGCATCGTGTCCGCAGTCGTCCAGCGCGTCCGGGGGCCACCCGTCGCCGGCCGGACGCCGTGGGGGGAGGCCCAGTATGGACCGATCGCTGATCATCGCGAAGGTGGATCCGACCGCCGAGGAGCGGGTCGCCGAGATCTTCGCCGAGTCGGACGCGACGGAGCTGCCGCGCCTGGTCGGCGTCCACCACCGCTCGCTGTACCGACTGCACGACCTCTACGTGCACCTGCTCGAGACCGCACAGCCGGCGGAGGGCGCGGTGGAGGCCGCTCGTGACCACCCCGAGTTCATCCGGGTCAGTGAGCGCCTGCGCCCGTACGTCTCGCCGTACCTGTCGACCTGGCGTTCGCCGCGCGACGCCATGGCGCGGTGCTTCTACCGGTTCGACGCCCCGGACAACGGGCGGCGGTCGTGACGGCCACCGCGCCGCGTGAAGAGCAGCTCTGGTTCCGCTGCGCGGGCTGCGCCAGCCTGCTCTACCGCAAACGGCTGCGCCGTAACCTCGACGTCTGCCCCGAGTGCGGAGAACACGCCCGACTCGGCGCGCCGGAACGCCTGCGCCAACTGGTCGACCCGGGCTCGCTGCGCCTGCTGCCCGACCGGCTGCCGGAGGCGGACCCGCTCGACTTCGTCGACGTGCTGCCGTACCCGCACCGGCTCACCGGCGCGCGGGCCGGCACCGGCCTGGCCGAGGGGGTCGTCTGCGCCACCGCCACCATCGGCGGGCACCCGGTGACCCTGGCGGTGATGGACTTCCGCTTTCTCGGCGGCAGCCTGGGCTGTGCGGTGGGCGAGCTGATCACCCGGGCCGCCGAGCGGGCGCTGGACGACCGCACCCCGCTCGTCCTGGTCACCGCCTCCGGCGGGGCGCGGATGCAGGAGGGCGCGCTGTCCCTGATGCAGATGGCCACTGTCAGCCAGGCCATCGCCGCGCTGCGCGAGGCCGGGCTGCTCAGCGTGAGCGTCCTCACCGACCCGACCTACGGCGGGGTGGCCGCCTCGTTCGCCACCAACACCGACCTGGTCCTCGCCGAGAGCGGTGCGCGGATGGGCTTCGCCGGCCCCCGGGTGATCCGCCAGATCACCGGGCGGGCCCTGCCGGAGGGCTTCCAGACCGCCGACTTCCTGCTCCGACACGGGCAGGTCGACATGGTGGTGCAGCGCCGGTCGCTGCGCGGACGACTGGTGGCGCTGCTCGCCGCGACCCGCGCCGGCCGTCCGACGCCTCCGCCCGTACCCCGGCAGGAGCCGGCCGCCCGCCACGAGCGTCTCGCCGACGACGGCGCGGCGGTGACGCGGCCGGCGGTCGAGGGAGCCGGCGGCACCCCCACCCCCGGTGACACCAGTGCGGTACGCGACGCGTGGGACACCGTCCGGATGGCGCGGCACCCCGGGCGACCCACCACACTCGACTACCTGGACTCCGTCTTCGACGGGTTCGTGGAGCTGCACGGTGACCGGCTCGGCGCGGACTGCCCGGCCATCGTGGGTGGGTTGGCGCGGCTGGCCGGCCGGCACGTGATGGTCATCGGCCACCAGAAGGGGCACACCACCGCCGAGCTGGTCGCCCGCAACTTCGGCATGGCCAGCCCGGCCGGGCACCGCAAGGCGCTGCGGCTGATGCGCCTCGCGGCCCGCCTCGGCCTGCCCGTGGTCACCCTGGTGGACACCCCCGGCGCCGACCCCGGGGTCAGCGCCGAGGAACAGGGTCAGGCCGCCGCCATCGCCGAGAACATCCTCACCCTCACCGTGCTGCCCACCCCCGTGCTGACGGTGATCACCGGTGAGGGCGGCAGCGGCGGCGCGTTGGCGCTCGCGGTGGCCGACCGGGTGCTGATGCTGGAGAACGCCGTCTACTCGGTGATCAGCCCGGAGGGGTGTGCGGCGATCCTCTGGCCGGACCGGTCCGCGGCGCCGCAGGCCGCTCGCGCGTTGCGACTGACAGCGCCCGACCTGTGCCGGCTCGGTGTGGTCGACGAGATCGTGTCGGAACCGTCGAGCGCCGCGCACGACGATCCGGCGGAGACCGCCCACCGGCTGCGCGCCGCCCTGCTGGCCAACCTTCTTCCGCTGCTGGACGTGCCACCCGCCATGCTGGTCCGCCTGCGCCGGCAACGCTTCCGCCGGTTCGGTGGCGCGAACCGCGCCGGCGCCGGGGTGGGTCGGCGATGACCGCCGGAGACGGGACGGTGTCGACAGTCGACGCGTCCGACGAGGTCGGGCTGGACGGCGAGGAGGCGCTGGCCGGCCTGCGCCGGCAGGCGCAGCACCTGATCGCCGAGCTGGCCGGGCCGGTGCGCCGGATCCGGCTGCGCAGTGGGCCGGCGGTGCTGGAGGTCGAGTGGCATCCCGACGAGGCGGCCCGACCGGATCGACCTGCCGTACCGGCCCAGGCGACTCCGGCAGCAAGCGCCCCGCCCGCGGTGCTCCGGCCGTCGGTTCCCGGGCGGGCCACCGTGCGGGCACCGATCGTCGGCACCTTCTACCGGGCGCCGGAGCCCGGCGCCGGGCCGTTCGTCGCGGTGGGCGACCTGGTCCGCCCGGGTCAGCCGGTCGCCATCGTCGAGGCGATGAAGTTGATGAACGAGGTCACCGCCGACCGGGCCGGTCGGGTGGCCGCGATCCTCGTCGAGGACGGCCAGCCGGTCGAATACGACCAGCCGCTCGTCGAACTCGACCCGGCGTGACGGCGCGGGGTGGTTGACCATGTTCGAGACCGTGCTGATCGCCAACCGGGGTGAGATCGCGTTGCGGGTGCTGCGCGCCTGCAAGGAGCTCGGCGTCCGGACGGCGGTGGTCTACTCGGCCGCCGACGCCGACTCGGCGGTGGTGCGCCGCGCCGACCAGGCCATCCGGATCGGGCCGGCGTCCAGTCGGCGCAGCTACCTCAACGCCGCCGCCATCGTGGAGGCGGCCCGGCAGGTGGGCGCGCAGGCCGTCCACCCCGGCTACGGCTTCCTCTCCGAGGACGCCGACTTCGCCGAGATCTGCGCCGACAACGGCTTGGTCTTCATCGGCCCGCCGCCGGCGGTGATGGCCGCGCTCGCCGACAAGTCCTCCGCCCGGGCGTTGATGAGCCGCGCCGGCCTGCCGCTGTCGCCGGGCAGCGTCGCGCCGGTGCCGACCGCCGCCGCCGCGGCCGAGGTGGCCGAGAGCGTCGGTTACCCGGTGATCGTCAAGGCCGCCGCCGGTGGCGGGGGCCGGGGGATGACTGTGGTGCGCACCCCAGGCGAGCTGCGCCGGGCGTACGCGCGTACCCGGGCCGCCGCGCAGGCCGCCTTCGGTGACGACCGGGTGTACGTCGAGCGGTACCTCACCGAGGCGCGGCACGTCGAGGTGCAGGTGCTCTGCGACACCCACGGCAACGGGGTGCACCTGGGCACCCGGGACTGCTCGGTGCAGCGCCGGCACCAGAAGCTGGTCGAGGAGGCGCCCGCCCCGGCGCTGCCCGCCGCGGTCCTCGACACCATCGCCGAGACCGCGTTGCGGGGTGCCCTCCAGGTCGGCTTCGTCGGTGCCGGCACGCTGGAGTTCCTTGTCGACGCCGAGGACAAGTTCCACTTCCTGGAGATCAACTGCCGGATCCAGGTGGAGCACCCGGTCACCGAGATGGTCACCGGAATCGACCTGGTGCACGAGCAGCTGCACATCGCCGCCGGGGTGCCGCTGCGCTGGCGGCAGGAGGAGATCCGCCTGCACGGCGTCGCCATGGAGTGCCGGGTCAACACCGAGGACCCCGAGCGCGGCTTCGCCCCCACCCCCGGCCGGTTGGAGCGGTTCACCCCACCCGGCGGCCCGTTCACCAGGGTCGACACCCACGCCAGTGCCGGTTACCTGGTCGGCCCCTGGTACGACTCGCTGCTCGCCAAGGTGATCGTCTGGGCGCCCGACCGGGAGTTGGCCCTCAACCGGCTGGAACGGGCCCTGGACGAGTTCGACATCGCCGGTCCGGGCATGCACACCACCATCCCGTTCGTGCGGCGGGTGCTCGACGACGCCGCCTTCCGCAAGGGCCGCTACACCACCGGCCTGGTCGACCGTCTGCTCACCGCGCCCGCGCGGGGGCCGGCGGCCACCCCCGCACCGCGCACCGCGCCCGCCGCAGATCCCGACGCAACCCACAGGAGGACCCGATGACCGTCACCCATGGTCGCCCGATGACCGCCGAGATCACCGACATCCTGGTGGCGCACTGCGGGCTGGACGCCGACGCCGCGGCCCGGGCGCCCGCCGCGTCGCTCGAGGAACTCGGCATGGACTCACTCGCCCTGCTGGAACTGTCGGCGGTCGTCGCCGACCGCTGGCAGGTGAGCATCCCCGAGCAGGCCGGGCAGTTGAGCATCCCGGCGGTGGCCGACCTGGTCGCCCGCCGCGCCGACCCGCCCGGGCACACCGAGAACAGCGTGGTCATCGACGCGCCGCTGGGGCTGGTCTGGGAGATCACCAACGACGTGGCGAACTGGACCGAACTGTTCACCGAGTACGCAGTGGTGGAGATCCTGCACCGCGAGGGACACACGGTGCGGTTCCGACTCACCATGTACCCCGACGAGAACGGGGTGTCCTGGAGCTGGGTCAGCGAACGCACCGCCGACCCGGTGAGCAGGCAGGTGCGGGCGCACCGGGTGGAGACCGGACCGTTCGAGTACATGCGCATCCACTGGCGCTACACCGAGGAGGCAGGCGGCACCCGGATGACCTGGACGCAGGACTTCGCGATGAAGCAGACCGCGCCCGTCGACAACGCCGGGATGACCGAGCGGATCAACACCAACAGCGTGATCCAACTCGCGGTCATCAAGGACCGGTTGGAGCGGATCGCCTTCCAGCGCGCCGACCAGGGGACCCTCACCACGAGCGACGCCCGCACGGAGGCCGACGATGAGTGACCTGAGCACCCGCCCGATCGCCGCCCGGGACGTACCCGCCGACCGCCGTCGCGGCGGCGAACTGCGGGTGCTGCTCGGCCCCCGCACCGTCGGCAGCACCTCGGGCTTCCTCGGGGTGGCAACCCTCGAACCGGGGGAGCGGATCGCCGAGCACTACCACCCGTACAGCGAGGAGTTCCTGTACCTGGTGCGCGGCGCCATCACCGTCGACCTGGACGACCAGCCGACGTTGCTGGCCGCCGGCGAGGGGCTGTTCGTGCCGGTGAACGTGCGGCACCGGCTGCGCAACACCGGCGTCGAGCCGGCCGAGGTGGTCTTCCACCTGGGCCCGCTCGCCCCCCGGCCCGAACTGGGTCACGTCGACACCGAACTCGTCGAACAGCGAGGCGGCTCATGACCGGGCGCCGCACGGTGGTGACCGGCATTGGGGTGGTCGCCCCGGGCGGCGCCAGCCGGGACCGCTTCTGGAAGACCATCACCGAGGGGCGGACCGCCACCCGGCGGATCAGCTTCTTCGACCCGTCGGCGTTCCGGTCGCAGATCGCGGCGGAGTGCGACTTCAACCCGGTCGCGGCGGGGCTCAGCGACGCCGAGGTGCGGCGGGCCGACAGGTACGTGCAGTTCGCGCTCGCCTGCTCCGCCGAGGCCGTGGCCGATGCCCAACTGGTCCTCACCGACGCGGAGCGGGACCGGGCCGGGGTGGTGCTGGGCACCGCGGTCGGCGGCACTATGGCGTTGGAGCAGGAGTACGTCACCGTCAGCGAGCACGGCCGGCGTTGGCTGGTGGACGGGGCGCGCGGTGGCCCGTACCTCTATCAGGCGTTGATTCCCAGCAGCCTCGCGGCGGACGTGGCGTGCCGGCACGGGCTGCACGGCCCGGCGCAGGTGGTCTCCACCGGCTGCACCTCGGGCATCGACGCCATCGGGTACGCCCACCAGTTGATCGTGGACGGTGAGGCGGACGTGATGCTCGCCGGTGCGGCCGACTCACCGATCTCACCGGTCACCGTCGCCTCCTTCGACGCGATCAAGGCGACCAGCCCGGACAATGACGACCCGGCGCACGCCTCCCGCCCGTTCGACGCCGACCGGCACGGGTTCGTGCTGGCCGAGGGTGGGGCGGTGCTGGTGCTGGAGGAGGCGGGGCACGCCCGGCGGCGGGGAGCCCACATCTACTGCGAGGTGGCCGGCTATGCCAGCCGCAGCAACGGCTTCCACATGACCGGGCTGCGGCCGGACGGGCTGGAGATGGGCCTCGCCGTCACCGACGCGCTCCGGCAGGGCCGCATCCTGCCCGAACAGGTCTCCTACATCAGCGCGCACGGCTCGGGCACCCGGCAGAACGACCGGCACGAGACCGCGGCGTTCAAGCGGGCGTTGGGCGAGGCGGCGTACCGGATACCGATCAGCTCGATCAAGTCGATGGTCGGGCACTCGCTCGGCGCGATCGGGTCGATCGAGATGGCCGCGTGCGCCCTCGCCATCGAGTTCGGCGTGGTGCCGCCGACGGCGAACTGGAGTACCCGGGACCCGGAGTGCGACCTGGACTACGTACCCAACGAGGCGCGGGAGGTCCCGGTGGACGTCGCCCTCTCGGTGGGCAGCGGGTTCGGCGGCTTCCAGTCGGCGATGGTCTTCCGGCGGCTCCTCGGCGCGGTGGCGACGTGAGCGAGCGGAGTGCTGGCGTGAGCGAGCGGAGTGAGCGAGCCATCGGGCACAGCAGCGTGGCGTCTCGGGCCGGCGCGGAGCGAAGCGGAGTGCTGGCGTGAGCGAGCGGAGTGAGCGAGCCATCGGGCACAGCAGCGTGGCGTCTCGCGCCGGCGCGGAGCGAAGCGGAGTGCTGACGTGAGCGAGCGGAGTGAGCGAGCCATCGGGCACAGCAGCGTGGCGTCTCGCGCCGGCGCGGAGCGAAGCGGAGTGCTGGCGTGAGCGCCGAGGTCGCCCGTGCCGTGGTGACCGGCATCGGGGTGGTCGCACCGAGCGGCATCGGCGCGGACGCGCACTGGCGTACGGTCCTCGCCGGCACCCGCCGGACCGGGCCGATCACCCTGTTCGACCCGTCCGGTTATCCGACCCGCTTCGGTGGTGAGGTGCCCGGCTTCACCGCCGACTCGTACGCGGACAGTCGACAACTGGTGCAGACCGACAGGTGGACGCACCTCGGCTTCGCCGCCACCCGGTTGGCGTTGGCCGACGCCGGCCTGCCCGACCGGGCCCCCGACCCGTACGGCTACGCGGTGACCCTGGCCAGTTCGTCCGGCGGCAACCTGTTCGGTCAGCGGGAGCTGCAACGGCTGTGGGGCGGCTCGTCGCGCACTGTCGGGGCGTACCAGTCGATCGCCTGGTTCTACGCGGCGAGCGTCGGGCAGCTCTCCATCCACCACCAGTTCAAGGGCCCGAGCGGGGTGCTCGTCGCGGAGTCGGCCGGCGGGCTGGACAGCCTGGCGCACGCCGCCCGGGCGGTGCGCCGGGGCACCCCGGTGGTGATCGCCGGGGCCACCGAGTGCCCGTTGAGCCCGTACGCGCTGGCCTGCCAACTGCGCTCGGGGCTGCTCAGCGACGTCGCGGACCCGGAGCGGGCGTACCGGCCGTTCGACGCCACGGCCAGCGGTTACCTGCCGGCCGAGGGGGGCGCGGTGTTCGTGGTGGAGGAGCTGGGGCATGCCCTGTCCCGGGGCGCCCGGGTCTACGGCGAGGTGAGCGGGTGGGGTTCCACCCACGACGCCGCGCACACCACGGCGGACAGCACCGGTGACCCGGCCCAGTACGCGCGGGCGATGCGCCTGGCCCTGGATCGGGCGGGCGTCGCCGCGGCCGGAATCGACGTGGTGCTGCCCGACGCGCTCGGGGTGCCCCGGTACGACCGCAGTGAGGCCGAGGCGCTGCGGGCCGTGTTCGCCGACCGGCCGCCCCCGGTGACCACCCAGAAACCGCTCACCGGTCGGGCGTACCAGGGCGGTTCGGCGTTGGACGTGGCCACCGCGCTGCTCGCCTTCGCCCACGACACGCTGCCCGCGTCCGCAGGGCCGGACCAGGTGGCCGAGGGTTGCGAGCTGGACTTCCTGCGGGAGCACCGCCGGCCGCGCAGCCGGCTCGCGCTGGTCTGCGCACGAGGCTTCGACGGGTTCAACAGCGCGCTGGTCCTTCGCGGGGCCGCGCCGATGAGGGAAGAGGCGTGATGAGCGACAAACGGGCCCGGGTGGTCTTCCTGGTGCGGGTGCCGGTGCCGCGCACCGAGCAGTTCCTGGCCGCGTACGAACAGGTGCGGCACCTGGTCGCCGGTGGTGTGCCGGGGCACCTGGTCGACCAGGTGTGCCGCTCGTCGACCGACCCGGAGCAGTGGTTGATCACCAGTGAGTGGGCGAGTCTGGCCGACTTCGAGGACTGGGAACGCACGCCGGAGCACCGCGACCTCGTCCGCCCGATGCGGGAGTGCTTCACCGACGCCCGTTCGCTGCGCTTCCACATCCACGCCCAGACCCCACCCCTGCCCTGAGGCCTAACGCCCGCTCTCTCCCGGCGATCTTGCACTTACTGTCGCGACAAAGGGGTGCAAGTCGCGCGTCTCGGCGACCGAAAGTGCAAGATCGGCGCGGTGGGGCGGCTACCGGCCCGGTCGACAGTGCGGCGGGAGCGCGTAGGGTCCCAGAACCATGAAGGTGCTGATCTCGGTGGACCTGGAAGGCATCTCGGGGGTCGTGCATCCCACCGAGACGAACCCGGATCGGTACGACTATGAGCGGGGCCGGGCGTTGATGACCGCCGAGGCGAACGCGGTGATCGCCGGGGTGCGCGATGCCGAGCCCGACGCGGTGGTGTGGGTCGCCGACGCCCACGGGACGTTTCGAAACATCCTGCCGGAGGACCTCGACCGGCGTGCTCGCCTGGTGCGGGGCAAGCCCCGCCCGCTGGGCATGCTGGCAGGGCTGGACGAGGACACGGATGCGGTGCTGCTGGTCGGTTACCACGCCCGGGCCGGTGCCGGGCCCGCCGTGCTGGCGCACACGATGAGTGACGCCATCCTCGACGTCCGGGTGGCCGGACGGTCGCTGGGCGAGATCGGCCTCAACGTCGCCATGGCCGGGCACCTCGACGCGCCGGCCGTGCTGCTCAGTGGGGACGACACCGCCTGCGCCGAGTTCAGCGACCTGGTGCCCTCGGCCGTCACCGTCGCCGTGAAGCAGACCCTGGGCCAGGCCGCCGCAGTGGCCCTGCATCCGCAGGAGGCACGGGAGCGGCTACGGCTCGCTGCCGCCGACGCGGTCGCCCGGCGCGCCTCGATCCCGCCGATGAAGGTGGCGGGGCCGCTGGACGTCGAGGTCGACCTGTACGGGCCGTACATGGTCGACCTCGCGGTCCTGGTGCCGGGTGTGACCCGCGCCGGTGGCGGCCGGACGGTCGCCTTCCGCGCCGCTGACGTCGCCGAGGCGTACCGGCTGGTCCAGCTGCTCGTCCAACTCGCCAGCATCAAACCGGCCTGACCGGCGGCGTCCCCATCCTGGGCTGAGACCGCGGCCGCACGGTCACCTCTGCCGGGCTCGCCCGGGCAGGTGCCGTGACGGGCCGCGCTGGTCGGGCTCACCCGCTGAGCGCGACGCCATCGGCCGTCCGGCTGGGGTCGGGCGACGGTTGTGCGTGGCGTCATGGCTCGGTGACGCTCTGCCGAATCACCCGCCTGATCCTGCCCGCCGAACGGGCTGTCGGCAATCCGGCTGGCCGCTGCTTTTGATCCATCCATTCGCATCTAGCAATGGTCCGGTGGGAGTCGTATGGTTCCCCGCAGCACCCCGACAAGCGTACCTGATGGGCGGATTCGCCCTCTTTCATGCTGGGCGGTGAACGGCAGTGACGGCAGAAGATCCTACGGCGACAGACCCCGGCTGGGTGGACGACGTCCTCTTTGCGGGCCACCCGACCGACGTTTGTCTCCGTCTGCCCGACCCCGTCGACCGGGCCACACTGCACCGGCTGGTCACCACCGCGCAGGCGCGGTTGACCGCCGCCGGACTGCGCCCCGGTGGCGCCGCGGCGCTGCGGTTGCCGCCGTCGCTGGCGTACGTCGTGAACCTGCTGGCCACCTGGCGCGCCAGTGGACAGGCGATCCTGCTCGACCACCGGCTCACCGACCACGAGGTGGAGCGCGCGCTGCGTCGGCTGACCCCGCAGGTGGTTGTCGCTCCGGTGCGTACCGGCGGCGGCGCGCTGAAGATCTTCGTCGACGTCACCGAGGGCGTCACAGGGTACGCCGACCGGCCGGCGGTCAGCGGCCACGCCGTGATCCAGCTCAGCTCCGGCTCCACCGGCCCGTCGAAGGTGATCGGCCGTACCGCCGCCGACCTGGTCGCCGAGGTGCACCGGTACACCCGGATCGACGGGGTGGCAATGCCCGGCGAGCGGATCATCCTGCTGCCCTCGATGGTGCACGTGCTCGGCCTGGTCGGCGGCCTGCTCTACGGGCTGCACGCGGGCGTGGAACTGGTTCCGCCGGAGCGGCTCAGCGGCGACGCCGTGCTGGCCGCGATCAGCGCCGACACCACGCCCGCCACCGTCCTCGGTGTGCCGTTCCACATCGGCCTGATGGCCTCCACCCGCCCGGCCGGGCCGCTGCCGCAGCTACGGCGGATGACCACCGGGGGCGAGTTGGTGCCCGCTGCCGTCGCCCGGGCGTTCACCGACCGGTACGGGGTGCCGCTGGGCAACATGTACGGGATGACCGAGGTCGGGGTGATCGGCACCGACCTGCACGGGGCACACCGACAGTCGATCGCCCCCGCTCCCGGGATCGAGGTCCGGGAGTCCGGAGGTGAGCTGTGGGTGTCCTGCCCGGCGTCGCCGTACGTCGGGCTGAGCGACCCGACCCGGTGGTCCGACGGCTGGCTGCACACCCGCGACGCCGGCACCGTCGACGAGGACACCGGCCTGGTCACGGTACGCGGTCGGCTCGACTCGCAGGTGTCCGTCGGCGGGATGAAGGTCGACCTGACCGAGGTGGAGGCCACCGTCGCCGAGCTGACCGGGGTGGCCGCCGCCGTGGTGGTCTGGGACGACGGCATCACCGCGTACGTCCAGCCCGACGGCCCGCTGTCGGAGGAGACGGTCGACAAGCTCCTCGCCGAGCGGCTGGCCGGCTACAAACGACCCCGGGTGCTGCACCTGCTCGATCAGTTGCCCCGTACCACCACCGGCAAGCTGGTCCGCTCGACCGACGCGCTGCGCTCGGCGGTGACCCGGTGACCGGGCCGCTGCACCACCTCGACGTCGACAGGCCCGCTCGCGTGCACGGCGACCGCCAGGACGAGGCCCTCACCGATCTGCGGGTGACCGACCCACAGGGGCTCGGCGCCGGGCACCGGCCGCACCGGCAGCCCCGGCGTCGGCATCAGCCGGCGCAGCCCACCGTCGCGCAACCCCCGCCCGAGCGCCTTGCCGACCGCCTCCTTGGCCGTCCACAACCGCAGGAAGTCGACAGTCCGGCGGGCCTCGGGCCGATCGCCCAACCAGGCCACCTCGGCGGGCGGGAACCAGCGCTCGGCGAGTTCGAGCGCCGGCAGCGGACGGACCAGCTCCACGTCCACCCCGACCGCGCCGGCCCGACGCGCGGCGACCGCCACCAGCCCGGCGGTGCGGCTGATACTCACCGCCAGCTCGACCGGCCTGGTCGCCTCGTCGACCCGCACGACCGGCCGTCCTTCCCGGTCGTGCGTCAGCACCAGTTCGGTGTCCACGCGACCGAGCAGCAGGGCACCCGCCAGCCGCACCAGCACAACGGCCGGATCCGGCTGACCGCCGACGTCCCGGCCGACCCAGATGTAGGCGGTGTCCCGACCGGACACCGTCAGCTGATCCACGCAGAGAGGGTATCCATGAGAGCCGAGGTCCGCGCCTTCGTCGTCGAGCAGCTCGCCGACATGAACTACGACGTCGAGGGGCTCGACGACGACACCACGCTCGGCCCGTCCGGCGTCGACCTGGAGTCCCTCGCCCTGGCTGACCTGTCCGTCCGGGTCGAGGACCGTTACGGCCTGACGTTCGCCGACGACGAGTCGGAGCAGATGGCCCTCATGACGGTCGGCGAGTTCACCACAATGGTCGCCAATCGCGTCACCCAGGCGACGAGCGACAGATCCTGATGAGCGGTCAGCCCGATCTGGGGCGAGCTGACCTGATGACCATGCTCGCCGAACTCAGCGCGAAACCGGCTGCCGAGGCGTCCGACCGGATCGGCTCGATGGAGCTTGCCTGGCTGGTGCACCTCGTCGAGCAGCGTTACGACCGCCGGCTCGACCTCACCGACGACCAACTGGCCGGTATCCGCACCGTCGATGACGCCCTGGTGGTGTTCCGGGCGTCGCTCACCGCCTCCGCGGATGGTTAGGGCGCGCGTCGCCCAGCTCACCGGCGTGTACGCGGTAAGTGCCCTGGGGCGGGGCGCTGATGCGCAGCTCGCCGGTGCGCTGGCCGGGGCGCCGGCGTTCGGGCCGGTCGACCGGTTCGACACCGCCGCCCGCCGGGTCACCGTGGCGGCCACCCTGCCCGAGGTCGGCTCGCTCCCCGACGAGCTGGCCGCCGCGATCGACGCGGCCTGCCGGGCGGCCGGTCTGGACAGTGCGCGGCGTGCGGGGTGTGCGCTGCTGCTCGCGGTGCACGGCGGTCCAGCCCTCGCCGCGGGCCCGACCCCGACCGTGCTCGCCGGGCAGCTCGCCGCCCGGTGTGGACTGTCCGGTCACACCCGGGTCTACACCAGCGCCTGCGTGTCGGCGAGCACGGCGGTTGCCGACGCGGCAGCCCGGATCACCAGTGGTGACGTCGAGCGGGTGGTGGTAGCTGCCGGTTACCTGGTGGAGTCGGACCAGTTCGCGCTCTTCGACGCCGGTCGCGCCCTCGCTGTCGACGGGGCGGTCCGCCCGTTCAGCGCCGGTCGCCGGGGGTTGCTGCTCGGCGACGGCGTGGCCGCCGTGGTGCTGGAGTCGAGCACCGACCGGCGACGCGGCGTCCATCCGGTGGCCACGGTGGCCGGGTGGGGACGGGCCGGCGACGCCTTCCATCCCTGCCAGCCGGAGCCCGGCGGCACCGGGTTGGCCCGCGCGGTCGACGCCGCGCTGCGCCGGGCCGGGCTGCCACCGCAGGCCGTCGGCTACGTCAACGCCAACGCCACAGGCACCGCGCAGAGCGACGCCGCCGAGGCGGCCGCACTGCACCGGGCCTTCGGGGGGTACGCCGCCGAGGTCCCGGTCAGCTCCACGAAGTCGGTGCACGGGCACGCGCTGGAGGCGTCCGGGCTGCTGGAACTGGTGGTCACCGCCCTCGCGCTGCGACAGGGCGAGTTGCCGGTGAACGCCGGCTGGCTGGGCGCCGACGACTCCTGCCCACTGAATGTGGTGACGAACCGTCCCCGAAGGACGGAAGCCACCCACGCCCTGACCCTCAACGCGGCCTTCGGCGGCGCCAACACCGCTCTGCTGGTCGGCGTCGGATGAGCGCCCCGAGCTCACCGCGATGGCGCACGTCTCACAACGACGACTCCGACCGACCACCCGAGACCGCACGATCGCCGGGGGAGAGAGCACGAGCCCGGTGGCCCGAGGCTGAGGACGTCGGGAGCACCGTGGCGGCGGTGCCCGGGTTCGTGCACTCGGACTTCGCGCCGGTGGTGGTGGCCGTCGCCGAGCGGTGTCTGCGCCGGGGATACGGGGCGGACGGGGTGCCCGCCGGGACGCGGACGGGAATCGTGCTGGTCAGCGCCAGCGGCGATCTCGCCAGCGCCCGGCACGTGAGGGAGACCGTCGAGGCCGGCGGGCGGGTCGGCCCGCTGTTCTTCTTCCAGTCCGTGCCCAACAGCGTCGCCGGGCACGTCGCGGCCCGCTGGCACCTGCGCGGCCCGGTGGTCTGTCTCAGCCCGACCGGCGACCCGTACACCGACGGGGTCGCCGAGGCCGACCTGCTGCGCGACGACGGCGACGCCGACGAGGTGTTGCTGATCCTGATCGAACAGGCACCCGACGGGCCGACCGAGGCCACCGCGGTGCTGCTGGGGGGAGGAGCACGACCATGAGGACACGGGGACTGCGCGGCGCACTGGCCGCCGACACCGAGCTGGGTGCGGGAAACGTCCTGGCCCGGGTACTGGCGCACGGCGCCGACCCGGACGGGCCCGGCCTGACCTTCGACACCGCCGTCGACGGGCAGCCCGCCGAGACACCACTGACGCTGGGACTGCTCGACGAGCGGGTCGCCGCCCGCGCCGCCTGGCTGCACGAGCAGGGGGTACGCCCCCGCGACCCGGTCGCCGTCTGGGCCACCGCCGCCGCCGACATGGTGCTCAGCTTCCTGGCGCTGGCCCGGCTCGGCGCGATCCCGGCGCTGATGAACGGCAAACTCCGCCCGGAGATCGCCGCCGAGTACATCCGCCGACTGCGGGGCGTCGGTGTGCTGGCCGACGACGCGCACACCGCGCTGCTGGCCGGGCACGACCTGGGCGTACCGCTGCTCGGCACCCCCGCGCAGGCCGGCGCTGGTGACCCGGCCGCGGCCCCGGCGCAATACCGGCACCACCCGGACGACCCGATCGTCATCACCCACACCTCCGGGACGACCGGGGTGCCCAAGGCGGTGCTGCACTCGCACGCCAGTCTCTTCGCGGCCACCCGGCACCTGCTCACCATGCCGCAGGCGCAGGGCACCACCCGGATCCTCAACGCGCTGCCCGCCCCGCACACCGCAACGGTGCTGATGGTCAACCAGGCGCTCGGCAACCGCGCGCAGATGTTCCTGCTGTCCGATCAGGGCGGCGAGCGGGTGCTGGACGCGATCCAACGCTGGCGCCCCGACGGGGTGTTCGGTTTCTCGGTCACCTGGGCGGAGCTGGCCCGGTTCGACCTGTCCGGGTACGACCTGGACTCGGTGCGGTTGTGGTTCAACACCGGCGACGCCTCGCACGAGCCGCACATCCGTCGCCTCGTCGGTGTCGGTTGGCACGACACCGTCACCCGCGACGGGGTGGCGAGGGTGCCCGGCTCGGTCTTCATCGACGGGCTGGGCTCCAGCGAGATGGGACACTCGATGTTCCACATCACCCACCGCGCCGACACCGACAGGTACGGCCGCTGCATCGGGCGCCCGTACCAGTTCGCCAGGGTCGCCGTGCTCGACGCCGACGGCGAGCCGGTGCCGGTCGGCGAGGTGGGTTTCCTGGGCATCGACTCGCCGTCGCTGTTCCGGGGCTACTGGAACGACTCTGTCACCACCTACCGTTTCCGCCAGCGCGGCTGGTACCTCACCGGCGACCTGGTCCGCGTCGACGCCGACGGCCGCTACTACCACCTGGACCGGGCGGTGGACTCGGTCGACGCCGGTGACGGGCGGCGCCTCTACACGGCGCTGTCCGAGGAGCGGATCCTCGCCGCCTGCCCGGACGTCACCGACTGCACTGTGGTGATCGTCGCCGAGGCCGGCGAGGTCGTCACCGACGTGCTGCTGGAGCTGGCCGCCGGCGCCGACGAGGCCGAGGACCGTACCGAACGGGTCCGCGCCGCCCTCGGCCCGGACGTCGGGGCAACCCTGCGCCGGGTCGTGCCGGTGCGCTCCTCCGACATCCCGGTCACCGTGACCGGCAAGGTCCGCAAGGTGGTCCTGCGCGAGCGCTACCTCACCGAGGCCCGTCCATGACCGCGTTGATCACGGGGATGGGTCTGTTCACCCCGGTCGGGCGGGGCGTCGAGGAGACCTTCGACGCGCTGACCACCGGCCGGTCCGGGCTGACCCGCCCGCCCGAGGGACATCCGGCCAGGGAATCGCTCGACGTCGCCGGCCTGTTGCCCGACATCGACCCGCGGACCGTCGCGTCCGGGCCGGAGACCAGGGTGCTGGACCGGATCGTCGTCCTCGCCCTGCTCGCCGCCGCCGACGCCCTCGCCGACGCCGGCATCGAGGTGGGCCGCGACGTCGACAGCGACCGGATCGGCGTGATCGTCGGTGGGGTCGGGGGAATGGCCACCCTGGAGTCGCAGGTGCTCGCCCGGGCGGCCCGTGGTCGGGCGGCGGTCAGCCCGTACCTGCTCACCGGGATCCTGCCGAACATGCCGGCGGCGCGCATCGCCATCGCGCACCACATCCGCGGCTACAGCTCGTCGGTCGGCACCGCCTGCGCCTCTGGCGCCCAGGCGATCGCCGACGGGGTCCGGCTCATCGCAACCGGAGAGGTCGACGTGGTGCTGTGCGGAGCCAGCGAGGCGCCGCTCTTCCCGACCTTCGCCGACACCTTCGGCAACGCGCGGGCGTTGGCGCGCGCCGGCACCGACCCGGGCCGGGCGAGTCGGCCGTTCGACACGTCCCGCAGCGGGTTCGTCCTGTCCGAGGGCGCCGCGCTGCTGGTGCTCGAACGCGCCGAGCACGCGGCGGCGCGCGGCGTGGCCGGGTACGCCGAGGTGGCCGGACACGGCGCGACGACCGACGCGTACCACCCGACCGCCCCCCGCCCGGACGGGGCCGGCGCGGCGGCGTGCATCCGACTGGCGTTGCGCAGCGCCGGTGTCCCGGCGGCGGCGGTCGGCTACGTCAACGCGCACGGCACCGGTACGAAGCTCGGTGACATCGCCGAGACCACCGCCCTGGCCGACGTCTTCGGCGTCGGTGGCGTGCCGGTCAGCTCCACCAAGGCGCTCACCGGTCACCTGCTCGGCGCCTCCGGGGTGTTGGAGGCGGCGGCCACCGCGATGGCGCTCGGTCGGGGGCTGCTGCCGCCGACGTACCACCTCGACGATCCGGACCCGGCCTGCCCGGCGGACCACATCCGTGGCACCCCCCGCAAGGCCGACCTGGAGTACGCGGTCACCAACTCGTTCGGGTTCGGCGGCCAGAACGTGAGCCTGCTGCTGGCCCGTGTCGCCGAGCCGAGGGGGTGATCGGCGCGGCATCCCGGGCGGGGCGGGCCCGGACGGCAACAGGGGGAATCGGGTGGGAAGGGTTTTGAGGGGACATGGACATCCGTGGTATCGACCACATCGAACTCTACGTGGGGGACGCGCGGCAGGCGGCCTTCTACTTCAGCACCGCCGTCGGCTTCGACATCTGTGGCCAGGGTGGCCCGGAGACCGGGCTGCCGGGGCAGCGCTCGCTGCTGCTCTGCCACGGCGACATCCGGTTGCTGCTCACCTCCGGGTTGAGCGCCGAGCATCCGGCCGCGCGGTACGTGCAGCGCCACGGTGACGGCATCGCTGTCGTCGCGGTCGAGGTCGACGACGTGCCGGCCGCGTACGCCGAGCTGCTGGAGCGGGGTGCGACCGGCGTGACGGCGCCGACCACCCGCACCGGCGCGGACGCCGAGGTGGTGATCGCCGAGGTGGACGGCTTCGCCGACGTGCGACACCGGCTGGTACAACGCCGGGGCGGTGGGAGCGAGTTCCTGCCCGGCGCCATCACGGCGGCGCCCTCCACGGCGGACGACCACCCGCCGGTGCTCGCCGAGATCGACCACCTGGCGGTCTGCGTGCCGCCCGGCCAACTCGACGAGACGGTCCGGCACTTCGAGGCGCTGTTCGACTTCGCGCAGATCTTCGAGGAACACATCGAGGTCGACGGCCAGGCGATGAACTCCAAGGTGGTGCAGAGCCCGTCCGGGCGGGTCACTGTGGTCCTGCTCGAACCGGACCAGACCCGGCGGCCGGGGCAGATCGACGCGTTCCTCGACCAGCACGCCGGTGGGGGAGTGCAGCACCTGGGGCTGCGTACCGACGACATCGTCGGCGCGGTGGAGGCGCTGTGCCGGCGCGGGGTGCGCTTCGCCGGCACCCCGGCCAGCTACTACGACGCCCTGGAGGCGCGGGTCGGTCGGGTGGAGGCCCCACTGGACCGGCTGCGTGAGCTGGGGGTGCTTGTCGACTCCGACCACGACGGTCAGCTGTTGCAGATCTTCGCCGAGTCGATGCACGTGCGCCGCACGCTCTTCCTGGAGCTGATCGAGCGGCGCGGCGCGCGGGGCTTCGGCAGCGGCAACATCAAGGCGCTCTACGAGGCCAAGGAACGGGAGTTGGCCGCCGTGGCGGCCACGCCGCAGGGGGTGGGGGCGTGAGGAGTGAGCCGGGTCTGCGCGACCCGCAGTCGCGAACCGAGGAGGGCACAGTGAGCCTGACCGCCGAGGAGCAGGCGTTGCTGCCGTCCGACGACGACGTGCGGCACTACGCCGAGCACGGCTGGTACCTGTCCGGGAAGGTGTTCACCGACGACGAGGTGGACGCCCTCGCCGCCGCCACGCAGCGCTACTACGACGGGGAGCGGGACCGGCGGCTGCCGGTACGCCCACCGAAGCTGGTCTACTGGGAGCCGGCCATGGGCCCGGTGCAGCGGCACAACGACTACGTCCACCACGAACACGACGGGCTCGGTGCGATCCTGCGCAAGCCGCTGATCGGCGCTGTCGCCGCCCGGCTGGCCGAGGCCGACGAGATCCGGGTCTTCCAGTCCACGCTCATCTACAAGCCGCCGATCTCCGGCGAGCCGAGCAACATCGTGCCCTGGCATTTCGACAAGCACTACTGGGCGTCGTCGTCGTCGGAGAAGATGCTCACCGCGTTCATCCCCTTCCACGACTGTGGGGAGGAGATGGGCACCATCACCATGGTCGACGGTTCGCACCGGTGGAAGGAGATCGGCGCGGACGACACAGTGGTGCGGCACTTCGCCGACCGGGACCGTAGCCAGTTGGAGGAGATGCTGGCCGAGAACGCGGCGTACAACGGCGCGGAGATCCGCAAGATCCCGATGGTGATTCCCAAGGGGCACGTGAGTTTCCACCACTGCCGGACCTACCACGGCAGCGGCCCCAACGTCAGCGGTCGCCCCCGACAGGCGATCTCGCTGCACCTGCAGGACGGCGACAACGCCTGGCGGGAGTTTCCGCTCTCCGACGGCACGCTCGCCTCGTACAACCACGACGTGCTGGTCCGCCGCACCCACGACGGGCGGCCGGACTACGCGGACCCCGACTACTGCCCGGTCATCTGGCGCCACCGCGCCCAGCAGGGAGGCTGACATGTCACGGTACGACTGGGGTAAGACGCACCCGGGCATCGAGCGGTTGGAGCGGGCGGTGACCGACAGGCGCGACGCCGTGGTCAAGCACCCGCTCTACGCCAACCTCGACACCCACGAGGCGCTCGTCACCTTCATGGAGCACCACGTCTTCGCGGTCTGGGACTTCATGTCCCTGCTGAAGTCGCTGCAACGGCAACTGACCTGCGTCACCGTTCCGTGGATCCCGACCGGCCCGACCGGCAGCCGCCGCCTCATCAACGACATCGTGATGGTCGAGGAGAGCGACGAGTTGGGCGGCGGCTACATCAGCCACTTCGAGCTGTACGTGGGGGGCATGGCCGAGGCCGGCGCGGACACCACTGCGGTGAACACCCTGATCGACCTGCTGCGCAGCGGCCGGCCGGTCACCGAGGCACTCGCCGAGGCCGGGGTGCCGCAGGCGTCGGCGAGGTTCGCCGCGACCACCTGGCAGATCATCGAGTCCACCCCGGTGCACTGCCAGGCGGCGGCCTTCGCGTTCGGCCGGGAAGACCTGATCCCGGACATGTTCACCCAGGTCGTCTCGGTCAACGAACGCAGCAACCGGCTGCACACGTTCGTCGACTACCTGGAGCGGCACATCGAGGTCGACGGCGAACAGCACACCCCGATGGCCATGCAGATGCTCGCCGACCTGTGCGGCGACGACGACACCAAGTGGCAGGAGTGCGCGGACACCGTCAACACCGCCCTCGCTGCCCGGGCCCGGCTCTGGGACGACATCCTGGCCGCCATCAAGGGGCCCGCGTGACCGACGCCGACAGGGTCCGGCTCTACCGCACGGTCCGGCTGATCCGCCGGTTCGAGGAACGGGCGGTGGAGCTGGTCCACGGCGGGCAGATCGTCGGCGGCATCCACCCGTACCTCGGTCAGGAGGGGATCGCCGCCGGCGTCTGCGCGGCGCTGGGCGCCGACGACGTGCTCGCCGGCACGCACCGCGGGCACGGGCACGTCCTGGCCCGCGGTGCCGACCCGGCCCGGATGCTCGCCGAGCTGTGCGGCCGGGTCACCGGCCTCAACGCCGGCCGGGGCGGTTCGATGCACGCCGCCGACCTGAGCATCGGCGTGCTCGGCGCCAACGCGATCGTCGGCGCCTCCGGGGCGATCATCACCGGCGCGGTCTGGGCCCACCGCCGTCGAGGCCGCGACACGGTCGGGGTGAGCTTCTTCGGCGACGGCGCGGTCAACGAGGGGATGCTGCTGGAGGCGTTCAACCTGGCCGCGCTGTGGCGGGTGCCGGTGCTGTTCGTCTGCGAGAACAACGGCTACGCCACCACCATGCCGGTCGCCGGTGCGGTGGCCGGCAGCATCGCCGGCCGAGCCGCCGCGTTCGACCTCCCAGCCGTCGTGGTCGA
Source organism: Micromonospora sp. NPDC005710 (assembly GCF_040630995.1). NCBI lineage: Bacteria > Bacillati > Actinomycetota > Actinomycetes > Micromonosporales > Micromonosporaceae > Micromonospora > Micromonospora sp. NPDC005710. Next base: position 24,910 of record NZ_JBEXYP010000019.1, read on the forward strand.
CGGCCAGGACCCCGAAACGGTACGCGTCGCCGCGGCCGCCGCCGTCGGCCGGATGCGCGCCGGTGGCGGCCCCGAGCTGATCGAGGCCCGGACCTACCGCTTCGACGTGCACCACACCTTCGAACACGCGGTACGCCTCGACTACCGCCCGCCCGACGAGGTGACCCGGGCCCGAACCCGGGACCCGGTCCGCATCCAGGGTGAACGCCTCACCGACACCGACCGCGCGGCAGTGGACGCCGAGGTCGAGGCGACAGTCGACGCGGCGGTGCGGTTCGCCCTGGACAGCCCGGAACCCGACCCGGCCGACGCGCTGACCTACCTGTACGCCAGCGGTCTGACCGCCCGCACCGGAGGTGGCTGAATGACCGCACACACCGGAGGTGGCTGAGGTGCCCCGACTGTCGTACCGGCGGGCGTTGACCCGGGCCCTCGCCGACGAGTTGGCCCGTGACGAGGCGGTGTTCCTGCTTGGCGAGGACGTCCAGGTCGGGGCGTCGCTGGTGACCACCGGGCTGGCCAAGCGGTTCGGCACCGAACGGGTCCGTGACACCCCGCTGTCCGAGCAGGCGTTCACCAGCTTCGCGACCGGGGCGGCGCTGGCCGGGCTGCGACCGGTGATCGAGTTCCAGATCCCGTCGCTGCTGTTCCTCGTCTTCGAACAGATCGTCAACCACGCGCACAAGTTCCCGCTGATGACCGGCGGGCAGTGCAGTGTCCCCGTCACCTACCTGGTGCCCGGGTCCGGCTCGCGGACCGGGTGGGCCGGGCAGCACTCCGACCACCCGTACAGCCTCTTCGCCCACGTCGGCGTGGTCACCGTCGTGCCGGCCACCCCGGCCGACGCGTACGGGCTGCTGGTCACCGCGATCCGCCACGACGACCCGGTGGTGGTGTTCGCACCGGCCGCCGCCATGGACGTGCGTGAGGACGTGGACGACCTGACGCCGGTGCCGCTGGGCCGGGGCCGGATCCACCGTTTCGGCGACGACGTGACAGTGGTGGCGGTCGGGCACCTGGTGCACGACGCCCTCGCCGTCGCCGAGGAGGTGGCCGACCAGGTCTCGGTGGAGGTGTTCGACCCGCGCACCCTGTACCCGTTCGACATCGACGGCCTCACCGAGTCGGTGGCCCGCACCGGGCGGCTCGTGGTGCTCGACGACGGCAACCGTTCCTGCGGGATGGCCGCCGAGATCATCACCTCGGTCGTGGAACGGGTCCGGCTGCTCGCCCCGCCGCGCCGGGTCACCCGGCCGGACGGGGCGGTGCTGCCGTTCGCCCCGGCACTGGACCGGGCCGTCCAGCCCAGTCGGGACCAGCTCGCCACCGCCATTCACCTGACCATGAAGGACGGATCATGACCGACCCGAACTACCAGTGGCCGGCGGCTGACCGGGCCTGGACCAGCCTGCCGGAGCCGACCCGACGGGCCATGGTGGCCAGCGGGGCGGCCGCCTGGGAGCAGGTCTTCCACGGCCGGGCCACCTACAACAAGCAGTGGCGGTTGGCCCGCCCCCCGGTGCTCGTCGCCGATGCCTGGCGGGAGCTCAACGACGTCTGTGACCGGCTCGCCCAGCTCATCCTCGACGCCTGCCGTCGTCGGGCCGGCACCGCCGGTGAGCTGCGCCAGCTACTCGGGGTACCGGCGGGGGAGACCCGGCTGCTGGACGAGGCCGAGCCGCTGACCGAGGCGCTGCTGGCCGCGTACCGCCCGGACGTGATCTTCTCCGACGGGGTGCCGAAGTTCGTCGAGTACAACATCGACAGCAGCCTCGGCGGTGGGTTCGACGCCGACACCGTCATCCAGCGGTACGCGCGCCTCTACCAGGAGCAGGGCATCCTCGACGACCTGCCGGTGCGGGCCGCGCCGTCCCTGCTCGACCAGCGGTTCGTGGCGATCCGCGAGGAGCTGCGGCTGCCCGAGGGCGCCCGGGTGGCGCTGCTGATGGACTTCGACGGTGACTACCCGGGCCTCGACGACCCGCAGACGTTCATCCGGATCCTCGACCCCCTCGCCGTACGGGCCCGGGACTTCGGCATCGACCTGGTCATCGCACCGGTCGCCACCGCCACGGTGGACGCCGACAACCGCCTGGTCGTGGACGGCGCGCCGGTCGACGCGTTGTTCCGGCTCTTCGTGCCCAACCGGGTCACCCCGACCGCCGGCCTGGACGCGGTGGCAGTGGCCCTCGCAGCCGGCACCCTACCGATGTACGTGTCGGCGGCGGCCTGGCTGCTCGGCAACAAGACCACGTTCGCCTGGCTGTGGGAGGACGTGGACGGGCTGCCCGCCGACGACCAGACGCTGATCCGTCGACACGTGCCGTACACGGTGTCGTTGACCGCCGCGGTGCTCGACCGGGCCCTCGCCGAGCAGGCCACCCTCGTGGCGAAGCCGGCCGACGGTTCGGCCGGGCACGGCGTGCTGCTCGGCCCGGAGTTGGGCGCGGCGGACTGGGCCGACGGGGTGCGCGCCGCCGTCGACCAGGGCGGCGCCATCCTTCAGGAGTACCTGCCGACCGACCGGGTGTCGATGGACTTCGTCCAGATCGAGACCGGTGAGACGGTCACGGCCGACGTCCCGTACTCCCTGGCCCCGTACCTGTTCGGTCGCCAAGCCTCCGGCGGCCTGGCGAGAGTCGGCTACCCGGGCTGCGACGGAATCCTCAACCTGGCCCACGGCGTCCTCCTAACCGGAATCCTCCTAACCCCCTAACCCCCTGACCCCCTAACCCCCTTTGCTTGCGGTGATCAAGGGGTTTCGGTCACGACACGCCGGGGTCGTTGACGCAAACCTCTTGATCACCGGGGACGGCGGTGGGGGGAGAGGGCGCGGAGGGTTTCGGCCGTTGCTATGGCGTCGCTGCGGGCGCTGCCGTGGCGGCCGTCGGTGCTGTAGAGGGTGGGGTCGGCCGTCAACGGGTGGTCGGTCAGGTGCACGTGGATCGTGTTCAGGCGTTCGGCCAGGGCGGCCGTGTGGGCCGACAGGCGGCGCATGCGTTCGCCCAGGCCGGGCCGGAGGTGCGCGGGTACCGCCGGGCTGTGCGAGACGTCGAACATGCCCACTGTGATCACGTCGGCGCCGACCTCGCGCAGCGCGGCGATCATGGCGGTCAGCTCGGCGTCCACCGCGCCCGCGTCGTACGCCGGGTGGAAGGCGTCGTTGCCGCCGCAGACGACCAGCGCCAGGTCCGGTGCGAGGGCCAGCGCCGGGGCGAGCTGGGTGGCCCGCACCTGGTGCGCGCGCAGCCCGCGCCGACCCAGATTCCGGTACGCCAGCTCGGGGCGAACGGCGGCCAGCTCGGCGGCGATCCGGTCGACCCACTGGACGTCCGGGTAGCCGGGTGTCGGCTCACACATGCCCTCCACGACGCTGTCGCCGAGCGCCACGAACCGCCGCCACGGGTGCCTGTTCAGCAGTTCGGTGGCCTCCCCGGGGCGCAGACAGTACGGGTCCGTCGATTCGGTGAGGGTCGATGGCATGCCGGCACGCTAGCCGACCGTTGGCCTGCTGGGCCAGGCTCAGCCGGTCAGGCTGACCTCGACCAGGTGCGCACAGGTCCGAGCACGCCACCGCCGACCGGTCGGGTTTCAGCGCGGTGCTCGGCGAGCAGTTCGCCGAGCACCCGCTCGGCCCACTCGGCCTTGGCGGGGTCCCGATCGTCGAGTGTGATGAGCGCCTTCCACAGCGCCCAGCCTCGTCCCCGTTCCCAGGCGGCGTCGTCGAGACCGAGCGCGGCGCGGAAGGCCGCCCGGCTCGGGCCTTGCAGCAGGGTCCAGGCGATCACGGTGTCGCAGGCCGGGTCACCGACGGCGGAGCAGCCGAAGTCGATGACCGCGGTGAGTCGGCCGTCGCGGACCAGCAGGTTGCCGTCCGCGACGTCGCCGTGGAACCACACCGCCGGCCCGGCCCAGGGGGCGTCGAGGGCGGACTGCCAGATCCCGGTGACCACGTCGACGGGGATGTGGTCGTGGTGCGTCTCGATCGCCGCCCGGGTCTCCGCGTCGTAGGTGGACAGGGGACCACCCCGCCAGGCGCTGTGCGGGCCGGCCGCCGGGCCGTCGGTGGCGTCCACGCCGCGTAGGGCGCGCAGGAAGCCGGCGAGGTCGGTGGCGAACCGGGTCAGGTCGCCGATCCGCTCGCGTCGGGCGGTCCGCCCGTCGACCCAACGGTAGACCGACCACGGGTACGGGTAACCGGCAGCGGGACGGCCGTGGGCCAGCGGCACGGGGATCGGCACCGGCAACTGTGGTCCGAGCACCGGCAGCCAGCGCTGCTCCTTGGCGACCTGGAGGGCGTACCCGGCGCCGCTGGGCAGCCGCACGGTCATCTCCTCGCCCAGGTGGAAGGTGCGGTTGTCCCAGCCGTCGACCTCGACCGGGCGGATCGGCAGCTCCGCCCACCGGGGAAACTGCTCGGCCACCAACCGGCGGACGAGGGCCGTGTCGATCCGGTCGGCCACGGCGGCGTCGGACACCGGCACGCCGTACGTGGGTTGTTCGCTCACCGGCCCGAGCCTGCGGCAGCCGGGTCGGGCCCGCAACCGGGTTTACCGGGTGGCGACGGCCGTGCGGGGCGCCGGCGCCTCCGGGCCGGATGCCCGGCTCAGCAGCGGGTACGCGGTGACCACCAGGCACGCCGCCGCCATGGTCAGCAGGGCCGGGGTGAGCCCCAGGGCGTCCACCGACCAGCCGCCGAGCAGCGCGCCGACCGGCAACCCGACGAACGCCAACGACCCGGCGATGCCGATCACCCGGGTCTGCAACTCCGGTGGTACCCGCTCGTAGAGGGCCACCCCGAGCAGCGGGTTGACCGCCGCGATGCCGATGCCGGACAGGAACGTCACCACGAGCACCACCGGTAACTCGTCGCTTATCGCCAGGGCGACCAGCCGGGGTGTGCCGGCGACCAGCGCGCCGACCAGGAACGTCAACCGCCGGGGCAGCCGGGGCCCGAGTGCGGTGAACACCAGGTTGCCCAGCAGCGCTCCCGCCGAGAACGCCGCCAGCACCAGGCCGAGACCGCTCGGGCCGTGCAACTCCCGGGCCACCCAGACCGGGATGTAGACGGCCACGCTGGCGTTGGCCACCATGTTCAGTGCCGAGATGACGGCAAGCATGCCGAGCAGCGGCCGATCCCGGCCCAGGTAGCTGAAGCCACCTCGCAGGGCGCGCAGATAGCTCTCCGGCTGCGCGGGTTGGGCCGGGGCGGCCGGTGGGCGGACCAGGACGCCGATGAGCAGCGCGCAGACGCCGAAGCTGGCGGCGTCGATGAGGATCGCCTCGGTCACCCCGAACACGGCGATCAGCAGGCCGCCCACCGCGGCGCCGAACAGGGTCACCACCCGGCTGAGCCCGTCGTACGCGGAGGTCAGCCTGATCAGCGGCACCCCGGCGGCCTCCGCGGCCGGGCGGAACATGACGTGCTTCACCCGGTCGCCGATGCCCCGCAGCGCGCCGGCCACCGCGACGAGCGCCACCAGCGGCGCGAAACCCAACCACGGGGTCAACGCGACGACGACCATCGCCACCGCGCTGCCCGCGTCGCAGAAGATCGAGGTACGGCGCAGACCGATCCGGTCCGCCCAGGGCGTGCCCAACGCGCTGGACAGCAGGTACGGCAGGGTCTCGGCGAACGCGACGAGGCCCATCTTGGTGGGGCTGCCGGTGGTGACGAGCACCAGCCACGGAATGGTCACCACCGAGATGCGGGTGCCCAGATTGGAGATCAGGTCGGCGCTGACCAGGACGACCAGTTGCCGGCGGGGGTTCACGCCCCGACCGCCGCCGCCCGACGGGCCGCGTACCGCGCCCGCAACGCCCGCTTGTCCACCTTCATCGACCGGTTCACCGGCAGCCGGTCGACGAACTCCACGGCGGCCGGTGCCCACATCTCGTTGAGTTCGGCGGTCACCAGGTCGATCAGTTCCGCCTCGCTGACCGTCGCGTCAGGCCCGAGCACCACGTACGCGTGCGGCACCTCCCCGACCGTCTGGTCCGGTACGCCGATCACGGCGGCGGCCCGTACCTGCTGGTGCCCGACCAGCACGTCCTCGATGGGACGGCAGAAGATCGCCCAGTTCCGGCGATGCGTCACGATCATGTCGTGCGCCCGGTCGACCAGGTAGAGGTAACCGTCGTCGTCGAGGTGGCCGATGTCGCGGGTCCGCACCCACCCGTCGACGAGCGTCTGCGCGGTCAGCTCCGGCTGGCCGTGGTAGCCGGCGAAACTCAGTCGGGTGTGCACCCACACCTCGCCGTCGCGGCCGGTCGGCAGCACCGTGCCGTCGTCGTCGCGGATCTCGACGCGGACGTCGCCGTAGGGCCGCCCGCAGGACCGCAGCCGCTCCGGGTGCTCCGGATCGTCGGTCAACCCGGGCAGCGCGGTGATCACGACCGCCTCGCTGAGGCCGTACACGATGCGCAGCACCGGGCCGAACCGTGCGATGGCCTGGCGCAGCCGGGCGGGCGCGGCGGGCCCGGCGCCCACGTTGAACATGAACATGGCGGAGAAGTCCGCGCCGACGAGCGCCGGGTGGTCCAGCACCTCGTAGAGCATCGGTGGGGTGACGAACGTGGAGTTGATCCGCTCCCGCTGCACGGTGTCCACGAAGGCCACCGGGTTCCAGTCGTCGCGCAGGAACAGCACGCCTCCGGTGAACAGGTTGAACAGCGTGGTGATCTGCCCGCTGGCCAGCCACATCGGTGAGTGCGACAGGTGCCGCAGCAGCGGAAACCCGGCGGCGCGGAAGTCGGCGGCCAGGGTGAGGATCTGGGCGTAGAAGCTCTCCCGGTGGTGCACCAGTTTGGGGCTTCCGGTGGTGCCGCTGGTCTGGAGGAACGACTCGGGCGCCGGCACCGACGACGGCAGGCCCGTCACGTCGGCGTCGACGGTGAGGTCGGGGCCGGCGCCGCCCGCGCCCAGACAGCACACCGGCGTGCCGGGGAGCGCGGCGGCCAGCTCCGGGCCCAGACCGGCCGGGTCCCGGGCGTCGTAGACCAGGGCGTCCGGACGGGCCAGGCTGATGAACTCGTCGACCTCCCGGCGCGCGGTCACCGGGGCGACCCACATCGTCCGGCAGCCCAGCAGATGCAGGGCGAGTTGCAGCAGCGGACCCTCCACCGCGTTCGCGACAGTCACCAGCACCGCCGACCCGGGCCGTACGCCGTGCCGGGTCAACGTCGCGGCCATCGCCCGAACCCGCGCGGCGGCCTCGGTGTAGGTGAGTCGCCGATCGGCGCCGACGAGCGCCTCCCGGTCGCCGAATTCGGCGAAGAGGTCCAACACCCTGTGCACGTAGGTCGTCGTGTGCCCGGGTCCGTCAGTCATCCGGCAGCCCCCATCCCAGATTGGCGGTCCCCGGGCAGCTCCCGGTGACGACGCGACGGTGGCGCGCTCGGCGACCGCACCGCCGCCGCCTGGAAGCCTAGGCGCGAAACGGCTGGTCGGAACCGTGCCGAAGGGCGATCCCGGCGGCCCGCCGGACATTTGATCGCGTCGATCAGGTTGATTGACGCCTGTCAGCGGCGGCGGCTAGGTTTCTGGACCATCGTCCAGGCGGGCGCCGTCAGCGGACGGCCCTGGGCTGCCCCACGATGGAGGTTCCATGGCAACGGCAACCCCGAAGAGATGGCCCGTGATCGCCGCCGCGGCCGCGCTGTTGGTCGCCGGCACACCCGCCGTCGTGGCCAGCGCCGGTCCGTCCGGCACCGCGGCCGACCGACCCGACCGCGCCGAGTGGGCGGGCAGCTGGGCCACCGCTGTCACCCGGGGCAACTCGGTCGGGTTGACGAACACCGGCCTCAGCAACCAGAGCGTCCGGATGATCGTGCACGTCTCGGTGGGCGGCCCGGCGGTGCGGGTCCGTCTGAGCAACCTCTACGGCGAGCAGGCGGTGCAGGTCGGTCGCGCCACCGTCGCCAGGCCGAACACCGCCACCCCCGACGACGTCTCCGACATCGACGCGGCGTCGGTGCGCCCGCTGACCTTCACCGGTGCCACCACGGCGACGATGAACCGGGGAGCGGAACTGCTCAGCGACCCGTTGGCCTTCCCCGTCGCGGACGACAGTGACCTGGTGGTCACCCTGCACTTCCCGACGCCGACCGGCCCGACCACGTTCCACGGGCAGTCCCAGCAGGCCAACTTCATCGGCGCCGGGGATCTGACCGGGGCGGCCGAGGGCACCGGGTTCACCACCCGTCCCACCTGCTGCTGGTTCTTCCTCTCCGGCGTCGACGTGCAGCGCAAGGGCAGCCCTGGCGCGCTTGTCGTGCTCAGCGACTCCATCGGCGACGGCAACGGCAGCACCGTCAACGCCAACCGGCGCTGGCCCGACCTGCTGTCGGACCGGCTGCTCGCCGACCGGCCGGACAGGCGCACCCCGGGGGTGCTCAACCTGAGCCTGGCCGGCAACCGACTCAACCACGAGGGCACCGAGCCCGGCGACGGTAACTACCCCGGCTACTACCAGCTCGGCCCGAACGCGGCGGCCCGGCTCAACGAGGACGTCTTCCCCCAGACCGGGGTGCGGACCGTCGTCACCCACCTGGGCATCAACGACATCTGGATGTCGAACGACACCCCCGAGGCGATCATCGGCACCCTGCGGCAGATCAACCAGCAGCTCCGGCAGCGTGGGCTGACCAGCCTGGTGGCCACGTTGACGCCGTACGAGGGGCACGGGGCGCCGGGGGTGTGGACGCCGGAGAAGGAGGCCACCCGCCAGGCGGTGAACGCGTACCTGCGGGGCAGCCGGGAGTTCGACGGTCTGCTCGACTTCGACCGGGTGCTGCGTGACCCGGCCCGGCCCAGCCAACTGTTGCCCGCCTACGACTCGGGGGACCACATCCACCCGAACGACGCCGGCAACCAGGCACTGGCCAACGCCGTGCCGCTGCGCCTGCTCGACCTGTGACATCGACCGGGGGCGGCGGGTGATCCCCGCCGCCCCCGGCGGCCACCGACATCCTGGGGAGGAGTTGGCCGTGGACGTGCAAGAGTTACTCACCGGCCTGTACAGCGAAGAGGGCAGACAGGATCCGTACCCGTGGTACGCCGGTCTGCACCGGCTCGGCCCGGTCAGCGCGGTGCCGGCCCGCGCCGAGCACCGTACTGTGGCCGCCGTCGCGGTCGGCTACGACGTCGTCGACGGGTTGCTGCGAGATCCGGAGTGGACGAAGCAGCCGCCGCCGGGCTGGGAGGAGCAGGACATCCTGCGGACTTTCCAGACCTCGATGATGTTCGTCAACCCGCCCGATCACACCCGGATGCGGCACGTCTTCTCCCGCACCTTCACGCCGCGGCGCCTCGGCGCGCTGGAACCGGTGATCGTGCGGGTGGTCGACGAGCTGCTGGACCGGATGGCGGACGCCGGGGATGGCGTCGTCGACTTCGTGGCCGACTTCGCGTACCCGATCCCGGCCCTGGTGATGGCCGAGTTCATCGGCATCCCGGCGGCCGAGTTGCCGTGGTACCGCGAGCGGGTGGAGTGGATCGACGAGTTCCTGGACGTGGCGGGGAAGACCCCGCAGCGGCTCGCCGCTGCCAACACCGCCGCCCAGGAGTTGCGGGCGTTCTACCGGGAGTTGATCGGGCACCGCCGCCGGGTGCCGGGGGACGACCTGCTCAGCGGGTTGGTCGAGGCGCTCGACTCCGGGGAGGTGGAGCTGACCGAGGATGAGCTGATCAGCAACCTCATCGTGCTGTTCAACGCCAGCTTCGTCACCACCGTGTACATGTTCAGCAACGGGCTGCCGTTGCTGCTGGCCCACCCGCGGACGGTAGCGGCGCTGCCCGCCGACGCGACACTCGCGCAGGGCTGCGTCGACGAGGTGCTGCGGTTGGCGAGCCCGGTGCACTTCCTGGCCCGCGCCGCGCCGGTCGACACGGTGCTGCACGGCATCCCGGTCGCCGAGAACGACAACGTGCTGATCATGATCGGGGCGGCGAACCGGGACCCGGCCCGCTTCCCGGCCCCGGACACCTTCGACCCGACCCGTCCCGGCCCTCCGTCCCTGGCCTTCGGGGTGGGTCTGCACTTCTGCCTCGGCGCGGCGGTGTCGCGGCTGGAGGGTCGGCTCGCGCTACCCCGGCTGTTCGCCAGGTTCCCCGCGCTGACGGTCACCGAGACACCGACGTACAGCGGCAGCCTGTTCCTGCGCGGCATCGACAAGCTGCTGGTCAGCACCGGCGGATAGGAGCGACATGGCAGTGCACCCGGAGGTGGCCGCGTACCGGGCGGCCCGTGCCACGGCCGGCACCCCGCCGCTGTACGCGCAGACCCTCGCCGAGGCGCGCGCCGCGGACCTGGCGGCGATCCGTGCCGGCGCCGGCGCGGTCGAGCCGGTGACCGAGGTACGCGACGAGCTGATCCCCGGCCCCGCCGGGGAACTGCCGGTGCGGGTGTACCGGCCGGCCGGGTCGGGTCCGCTGCCGACGCTGCTGTACTTCTTCGGCGGCGGCTGGACGCTCGGCAGCATCGACACCGCCGACGGCATCTGCCGGCGGCTGGCCAACACGGTGCCCTGCCAGGTGATCACCGTCGGCTACCGCCTCGCCCCGGAACACCCGTTCCCGGCGGCGGTGCACGACTGTCACGCGGCGACCTCGTGGATCGCCCGCAACGCCGACGAGTGGGGCGTGGACCCGACCCGGCTGGCGGTGGGAGGGGACAGCGCCGGTGGGAACCTGGCCGCCGCTGTCACCCTGCTCAGCCGTACGGACGGGCCGGCGCTCGCCGGGCAACTGCTTGTCTACCCGAACACCGACTCCAGCGGCGAACCGACCGGCGACGACGACCCGGCGCTGTTCAACAGCCGATCGGTCGCCTGGTACCGGACGCACTACTTCGCCGACCCGGCGCACGCCACGGATCCGCTGGCGTCGCCGCTGCTCGCTGACGACCTGTCCGGGCTGCCGCCGGCTCTGGTGATCACCGCCGAACTGGACCCTCTGTGCGCCGAGGGCCAGCGGTACGCCGAGCGGCTGCGCGACGCGGGGGTGTCCACCCGGTTGGAGCACTACCCGGGCATGATCCACGGGTTCTTCGCCATGCCGGGAACCTTCACCGACGGGCGACGGGCGCAGGGGAGCGCGGCGGCGTTCCTGCGGGAGCGCTTCGGGCTGCCTTCCACGTCGGACGAGCTGGCGGGCCCGGGCGAGGCGGCTGCCGCTACGGGTGCGGCGGCGGGCGATGGGTGAGCGGGTGCTGGCCGACGTGCCGGCCGTGTCGCTCGCCGACTACGCCGAGCGGGCCCGCGCCACGCTGCCGCCGGACGTGTGGGACTACCTGGCCGGCGGGAGCGCGTCAGAGGTGACCCTCGCCGCGAACCGGCGCGCCCTGGACCGGGTGGCGGTGCTGCCCCGGGTGCTGCGCGGGGTGGACACCGTCGACCTCGGCGCTCACCTGCTCGGCCGCCGGTACGCGATGCCGGTCGCGGTGGCACCGATGGCCTACCAGCGGCTGGTGCACCCGGACGGGGAGCTGGGTCTGGCGGCCGCCGCCGGCGCGGCCGGTATCCCGTACCTGGCGAGCACGCTGGGCAGCACACCCATCGAACAGGTCACCCGAGCGGGCGCCGACGTCTGGTTCCAGCTCTACTGGCTGCGGGACCGGGCACTCGTCCGCGACCTGCTGGACCGGGTCGTCGCGGCCGGCTGCCGGGCGCTCGTGGTCACCGTGGACGTCCCGGTGCTCGGCCGACGCCCCCGGGACCTGCGCAACGCGTTCCGGCTGCCGGACGAGGTGGTCGCCGCGAACCTCCCCGACGGGCGCGACGCGTTGGCGCACGCCGGTGCCCCCGGGGTGTCCGCGATCGCCGCACACACCGCCGCGTCGTTCGCACCGGCGCTTCGCTGGGCGGACCTGGCGTGGCTGCGGGAGCAGGTCGACCTGCCACTTGTCGTCAAAGGGCTGCTGGACCCGCGCGACGCGACCGAGGCGGTACGCGTCGGCGCGGACGCGGTGGTCGTCTCCAACCACGGAGGGCGGCAACTGGACGGCTCCCCGGCGAGCGTCACCATGCTGCCGGAGGTCGTCGACGCGGTCGGGGACCGCTGCCAGGTGCTGCTGGACAGCGGCATCCGGGGCGGCACTGACGTGCTGCGGGCGCTGGCGTTGGGCGCGGCCGGGGTGCTGGTCGGCCGACCGCTGCTCTGGGCCCTCGCCGTCGGCGGCGAGGCCGCGGCCCGAACCGCGTTGGCCCTGCTCGTCGCCGAGCTGACCGACGCGCTCACCCTGGCCGGCTGCGCCGACGTGGCGGCGGCGGCCGAGCTGCGCACCCTCGGGGTGGGCTGAGAGGTGGCCACCGAACCGGTCGACCTGACCGCCGCCGACCTGCACCCGGCGCTCGGTGACCCGGCGCTGACCTCGATGAACTTCCTCAACGAGGTGTCCGAACGGTATCCGGCCGCGGTGTCCCTCGCGGCCGGTCGGCCGTACGAGGAGTTCTTCGATCTGGCGGCGGTGCACCGGCACCTGGACACCTTCCACAGGCACCTCGTCGACGACCTGGGACACCAGCCCGAGCAGGCCCGGCGGCTGCTGTTGCAGTACGGCCGGACCAAGGGCATCGTGCACCACCTGATCGCCCGCAACCTCGCTGTCGACGAGGGGCTCACGGTCGACCCGGAGGACGTCGTGGTGACCGTCGGCTGCCAGGAGGCGATGTTCCTGGTGCTGCGGGCGTTGCGGGCCGGGCCGGCGGACGTGCTGCTCGCGGTCGCCCCGACCTACGTCGGACTGACCGGGGCGGCCCGGCTTGTCGACCTGCCGGTCTGGCCGGTCGCCGGTGGTCCGTCCGGGGTCGATCTGGCCGACCTGGCCGCTCAGGTACGCCGAGCCCGGGCGGCGGGGCTGCGGCCGCGCGCCTGCTACGTGATGCCGGACTTCGCCAACCCCTCCGGCGTCAGCATCGACACCGCCCACCGGCAACGGTTGCTGGACCTGGCCACGCAGGAGGATCTGCTGCTGCTGGAGGACAACCCGTACGGCCTGTTCCACAGCGACGACGGGCCGCGCCCGCCCACCCTGAAGGCGTTGGACACCGGGCGGCGGGTCGTCTACCTGGGCTCGTTCGCCAAGACCGTGCTCCCCGGCGCCCGGGTCGGTTACGTGGTGGCCGACCAGCGGGTGGCTGGCCCGGACGGACGGGTCGGCCCGCTCGCCGACCAGCTCGCGATGATCAAGAGCATGGTCACTGTGAACACGTCACCGATCGCGCAGGCGGTGATCGGTGGCCGGCTGCTCGAGCACGGGTGCAGCCTGGTGACCGCGAACACCCGGGAGCGATCCGCGTACAACCGGAATCTGCGCCACCTGGTGGCCGGCCTCGCCCGGCGCTTCCCGGACCGGCCGGGGGTGGTGCGGTGGACGGTGCCGGCCGGTGGGTTCTTCGTGGTGGTGACGGTGCCGTTCCCGGTCGACGACGCGCTGCTGGACCGCTCGGCGCGCGACTACGGGGTGCTGTGGACGCCGATGGCGCACTTCTACGACGACACCGCGCCGGTGTGCGCGTTGCGGTTGTCGGTGAGCGCCGTCACACCGGAGCAGATCGATGTCGGGCTGGATCGCCTCGCGGCGCTGATCACCGACGAGCTGACCCGTCGGGCGGGTTGACACAGCGCGTTCATCGGATGGCAATGCGCGACGACCCGCGTGCGGCCGTCCTGGGTGGACGGTCATAATGAGCCGCATGGTTGCCTGGGAGTACGCCCTGCTCGTCCGTCGCTATCAGGGACAGGGCCGCAATTTTCACGTCTCGTTCGTCTGGTATGCGCCGGACGGGTCCCGCAAGGACATCACCGCCTACGGCGACACCGCCATCGCGCACCTCAACCGCGCCGGTCGCGAGGGGTGGGAGCTGGTCTCGGCGGCCGAGGACGTCAACAACGTCCAGGGCAGCACCGAGGTCCACCGCTACCACCTGAAGCGCCCCTTGGGCTGAAGCCCCGCCCCGGGGCGCCGCCGCCCGTCCGCGTCGATCATGGAGTTGTGGTGGTGGACAACAGCCGCTGACCACACTGATCCGGGCACCACAACTCCATGATCGACACGAGTCGGCTCGGCTCAGCTCAGGTCGACGCCGGGGTAGAGCGGGTACGTGGCCAGCAGATCGGTGGCCTGCCGGGCGACCTTGTCGGCCAGGCCCGCGTCCAGGGTGTACTTCGCCTTCGACGGGGTGCCGTCGGCGTTCGCCCCGGCGGTGGTCTGGGTCAGCACGGTGTGGATCAGCTCGGCGGTCTGGTCCATCTCGGCGGTGCCGAGACCCCGGGTGGTCAACGCCGGGGTGCCGATCCGGATGCCGGACGTGTACCAGGCCCCGTTCGGGTCCTGCGGAACCGAGTTGCGGTTGGTGACGATGCCCGAGTCGAGCAGCGCCTGCTCGGCCTGCCGGCCGGTGAGCCCGTAACCGGACACGTCGATGAGCACCAGGTGGTTGTCGGTGCCGCCGGTGACAAGCGTCGCGCCCCGACGCAGCAGACCCTCGGCGAGGGCCTGCGAGTTGTCCACGATCCGCTGGGCGTAGTCGGCGAAGTCGGGCCGGCGGGCCTCCGCGAGCGCGACCGCCTTGGCGGCCATCACGTGTGGCAGCGGACCGCCGAGCACCATCGGGCAGCCCCGGTCCACCTGGTCGGCCAACTCCGGCTGGCAGAGCACCATGCCGCCGCGCGGGCCGCGCAACGACTTGTGCGTGGTGGTCGTGACGATGTGGGCGTGCGGCACCGGGTCGAAGTCGCCGGTGAACACCTTGCCGGCCACCAGGCCCGCGAAGTGCGCCATGTCGACCATGAAGGTGGCGCCGACCGAGTCGGCGATCTCGCGCAGGATCCGGAAGTTCACCTTCCGGGGGTACGCCGAGTAGCCGCCCACCAGGATCAGCGGCTTGAACTCGCGGGCCGCCTCGGCCACCCGGTCGTAGTCGATCAGGCCGGTCGCCGGGTCGGTGCCGTAGCTGCGCTGGTCGAACATCTTGCCGGAGATGTTCGGCCGGAAACCGTGCGTGAGGTGGCCGCCCGCGTCCAGCGACATGCCGAGCATCCGCTGGTTGCCCAGCTCGCGGCGCAGCGTGAACCAGTCGGCCTCGGTGAGGTCGTTGACCTGGCGGACCTGGGCCTTCTTCAGGGCGGGGGACTCCACCCGGTCGGCCAGCACCGCCCAGAAGGCGACCAGGTTGGCGTCGATGCCCGAGTGGGGCTGCACGTACGCGTGCGCGGCGCCGAACAGTTCCCGGGCGTGCTCGGCGGCGAGCGCCTCGACGGTGTCGACGTTCTGGCAGCCGGCGTAGAAGCGGCGGCCGACGGTGCCCTCGGCGTACTTGTCGCTGAACCAGTTGCCCATCGCGAGCAGGGTCGCCGGGGAGGCGTAGTTCTCGCTGGCGATCAGCTTGAGCGACTCCCGTTGGTCGGTCAGCTCGGCGCCGATGGCATCGGCGACCCGCGGCTCGACAGCCCGGATCACCTCAAGGGCACTGCGGAATGCGGTGGACTCGGCGTTGCGGGACATGCGACCTCCAACAGAACGTGCGGGAAGGCCCAGGCGCTCGGCAGACGTCCACGTGACGAGGCCGCTCCCCGATGGTTGTCCATCCCCACGCGCCAGTAACGGCCCGAGCCGATCCTACCGGGCCGGAACCGGCCGTTCGGGCCGCCCTCCGGGAGGCGACCCCGCCGACGTGGTTGGGCGTTGCGTCGCGGGGCACACAAAAGGTGACCACCGCGCCGTCACGGGTGCGGCCAGGGTTCGCACAGAAGGAGTCGAGAACATGGCCACACCCACCACCGACCGACCGCTCGCCCTGGTGACCGGGGCGTCCAGCGGAATCGGGTACGAGCTGGCGGCGCAGTTCGTCGCGCACGGCTTCGACCCGGTGATCGCGGCCAGGGCTTCGCGGCGATGATGAAGGGAGAATCAGACGGTCACCGCCGGCTCCCTGGTGAACAAGGTGCAGACCGCCGCCGGCAAGATCATTGCGGACAAGCTGAAGTCCGAGCAGCACCGCCGGATGGCCGAGCCCGGCTCAGCAACCTGACCCCGCCCTCACCCCTCCCCCTTCTTCCCCGCGCGATCTTGCACTTTCTGTTGTTGGTTTGCGGCGATTCGTGCCTTTCGTCGCGACAGAAAGTGCAAGATCGCGGGCCGGGGCCGGGGCCGGGGTGGGGTGGGGTGGAGGGCTTTTGGTTGGGGCGGGCGAAGGGCCCGGCGGATGCCGGGCCCTTCGGGGGTGCGCGGTGACTCTCAGGCCGTGACCGCGTCCACTGCCTTCTTGATCGCCTTGGGGTCGGTGGGGGTGCGGGGAGCGTCCGCGCGCAGCGCGATCATCTTCTCGCCGATCTCCTGGAGCTGCTTACGGCCCAGCGCGTCGCGGACCTTGGGGAACCACTCTTCCTCTTCCTCCTCGACGTGGTGGGTGACGTTCTCGATCAGCACCGTCGTCTTGGCGTTGAACCGCTCGTCGCCCGCGTCCATGCTGGCCAGTTCGGCGCAGAGCACGTCGGCGACGTGGTGTTCCTCGTACGACTCGAGGATGTCGTCCTCCAGGTCGGGCAGCAGTCGGCGGACCTCCGGGTACATCACCTCGTTCTCCAGATAGGTGTGCACCGTCAGTGCCTCCAGGATCTGGTCCACCAGCTTCTGCCGCTGGCTCGCCGGCCCCTCCTCGGCGTCCTGGAAGGCCTTGAACAGCCGGCGCATCTCCTTGTGGTCCTCTTTGAGCAGGACGATGGCATCGGTCGACACCGGTATGACCTCCCTGAAAAGTCTGGCTGGTGGGGTTCCGGTACCCCCACGTCGCACGCGGAAACAGGTGAAACCGCCTCAGACCATCGCCAGGGTGCGCGGGATCTCGTCGAGCAACTCGCGGGCCAAAAAGCCGATCCGGCCGTAGCGGGGGATCAGCCGTTGGCCGCTCACCGAGTGCGCGAACGAGCCCCAGCAGGCCGCCTGGGCCGGGTCGGCGCCCCTCGACAGCAGGCCTGCCAACAGCCCGGCGAGCACGTCTCCGCTGCCGGAGGTGCCCAGCCCGGCGTCGCCGCTCTCCTCCCGCCAACGCCGTCCGTCCGGTGCGGCCACGTGCCCGTACAGGGACACGACGGCCTCGTACCGGGCGGCCAACTCGGCCGCCTCGGCGTCCAGGTCGTCGCCCGGGTCCCGCCCGAGCAGGTGCCCGGCCTCGGTGACGTTGGGGGTGAGCACCACCGGCCGGCCCGACCCGACCAGCAGGTCCGGTGCGTGGCTGAGGGCACCGAGGGCGTACGCGTCGAGCACCAGTGACGTGTCCGGACGGGCCGCCTCCAGGACCAGGGCGAGCAGGCGGTTGGTCTCGTCGATCGCTTTCAGGCCGGGGCCGAGCGTCACCACGTCGGCCTCCGTGACAAGGGCACCGAGTTGGCCCTCCCGGTCGGCGGCCACCGCGCCGTCCGCGGTCTCCGGCAGACCGATCACCAGCGCTTCGGGCACCTGGATGCTCAGCGCGGCGGCGCTGGACTCGGCGGCGGCCAGTTGGAGCACCCCGGCGCCGGCGCGCAACGCGGCGACCCCGGCGAGCAGCACCGCACCCGGGGTGAAGCGGGAACCGCCGACCACCAGAACGGTGCCCCGGTTCTCCTTCCCGCCGACCGGCACCGGCAGCGCCCAGTCGCGCAGCAACGCCGGCGTGATCACCTTCACCTCAGACCGGCTCGGCATGGATCTCGTCCTCCCTGGTGGGTTGGGCGCCCTGCTGACGCAGGTGCTCGACATGGTTGAAGGCGGTGAGCGTCAGCCGGTCCTCGCTGTCCGCCGACCACTCGGTGATCGAACAGTTGGCGATGACGTCCTGCCGGGTGAGCGCCATCAGCTCGTCCTCGGTCAACCCCTCCACCAGATAACGAAGCAGGAAGACCAGCGCGTCGTGACCGAAGAGCAGCACCCGGCAACCCTCGTGGTCCCGGCGCAGGTCGCCGAGCAGCGTCCGCAACCGCAACGCCACGTCCGTCCAGGACTCCCCGCCCGGCGGTCGGTAGTAGAACTTCCCCAACCGCTCCCGGCGGTGGGCCTCGTCCGGGTAGCGTCGCCGCACCCCGTGCCCGGTCAGCCCGTCGAGGATGCCCAGCTCCCGGTCACGTAGCCGCTCGTCGCGGTGCACGGGAATGTCGGTGCCGGCAAGCGCCAGCCGGGAGGTCTGCACCGCCCGCAGGTATGGCGACACCACCGCGACGTCCGGACGCTTCGCGTCCGGCAGTTGGGCCAGCCAACGGCCGGTGGCCCGCGCCTGCTCCTCGCCGGTAGCGGAGAGCGGCACGTCGGCGTCGCGGTGGGTGAGGTCGATCAGCTCCGCGCCCGACGCCTCGGCGTTCGTCGCCGCGACGTTCGCGGTGCTCTCGCCGTGCCGGACGATCCAGAGGGTTGCCAGTTCCGCCATGCGGCCCCCCTACCCGGCGCGAGCGTCCGGTAATCGGACCGCCGCCCGCTGGCTAGCGGCGGCTCTGCCAGGGACGCAGCCCTACCCGGGGTGTCGACTCGTCGCGCCGGCGGAAGAGATACGTGAAGGACAGTGCGGCCAGGGCCAGGAGTACGGCTCCCGTCCAGGCCCAGGGAACCGTCGGGGCGGGGTGACGAACCGCGAGGACGCCCAGCACCGGCGCGGCGGCGACGAGGAGGGACAGGGCGGTCGTGCTGACGGTTTGGCGAAAGCGTGCCGAGATGGCGAAGCTCGACCGGTCGTAGACGAGCAGGGATGCGCCGAAGAGGGCTGCGGCAGCCAGGGCGACGCCCACCGAGGAGGTGATCTTCGCGAAGGTGACCGGTAGGGCGATGAGGAACGGGAAGACACCACCGAACTCCGACAGCACGTTGCCCCACTTGGTGTACCGGCCGAAGCTGTTGGTGCGCAGCCGGGCCAGCTCACCGGAGGTGTTGGCATAGATGATCAGCGACGCGGTGGTGGCCAGGGCGGAGCACATCAGCAGCACCCGCACCCCGTCGGGATAGGCCGGGGAGGTGAACGACAGGCCGAGCACGAACGCGATCGACGCCAGGATGCCGCTGGAGAAGGCGATCCCGGCGGCGCTCTCGTCGGACTGCAGGGCCGCGAAGTCGTCCTTCTCGAACCGGGACAGTTCCAGGGCCGGCCCGGCGGGGAGGTTCACCAGCCCGGTGATGACGTTCTGCTCGCCGGCCAGCAGGGTGGCGATCTGCGCCGACGCGGCAACCGGGATCAGGTAGCGCTCGTCGGCGTCGACGTACTCCACGCGCGACTTGTGCTGGCAGTAGTAGCGGTCGCGTCCCGGGCCGAAGTAGTCCGGGACGATGGTGCGCACGACGAACCCGCGGGACAGCAGCAACCCGAGCATGGCCAGGTTCTCCGGGCTGGTCACCGTGGAGATGGTCGGGTGGGGTTGCACCCCGACCGTCCGTGCCCGGGCGACGAAGTCGTCGAGCAGTGCCGCGCCCACACCGGTGCGCCGGTGATCCGGGTGCACCCCGAGCCCACTCAGATAGAGGTGATGGGCGCTCGGCAACTCGTACTGGAGGAAGCCGACGATCTCCGTGCCGGCGCGGACCACCCGGACGTGCCCGGCGGCGACGCCGTTCTCGATCTCGCTCGGCGCCGCTGGCTCGTGCGTCGGGTCGCCGGGCGGGAAACAGAGCGCGTCGAGGGCGAGCAGGGCGGGGATGTCCTCGGCCGACGCGTCGTCGATCTGGACGGTGGGTGCCCCGCCCGATCTGGTCTTCTGCTGGCGCACGACGCCATACTGCCCCACCGGGTCAAGGGGTTCGATCGACGCCGGCCGGTGCCCGGCCGGGGCCTTCGAGCCGCTGTGGTGGTCGCGGTCGGGCCGGTTCGCGGTGGCTGGCGGCGACTCCGTCGTTCGGTCGGGAATGGCGCTGATGGTGGTCGGTGCCCTGCTGACGACCTGACCGCCGGGTACCCTCGGTGGCGTGGCAACGCCCGCGGAGGAGATCCAGGTGGGGGAGCGGCTGGTCCGCGTCTCCAGCCCCGACAAGCCGTACTTCCCGGAGCGTGGGCTGACCAAGTTGGACGTGGTCAGGTACTTCCTGGCGGTGGGCGACGGCATCCTGCGGGCGCTGCGGGACCGGCCGACGATGCTGGAACGGTGGCCCCGCGGTGTCTTCGAGGGCGCGACCATCGCCACCCGGCAGACCAACCGGGGTGACGCGTTCTACCAGAAGCGGCTGCCGGCGGGCGCGCCCGAGTGGGTGCGGACCGCGCACATCACGTTCCCCAGTGGCCGTACCGCTGATGAGATCGCGCCGAGCGAGTTGGCGGTGGTCATCTGGGCCGCCAACCTGGGCACCCTGCGGTTCCACCCGTGGCCGGTGACCGCCGGCGACGTGGAGCGTCCCGACCAGTTGCGCATCGATCTGGACCCGATGCCCGGCGTCGGTTTCGAGCAGGTGGTGCCGGTGGCGCACGAGGTGCGGGCGTTCCTCGCCGAGCTGGGCATGACCGGCTACCCGAAGACCACGGGTGGTCGGGGCCTGCACGTCTACCTGTCGATCGAGCCGCTGTGGAGTTTCGGTGACTGCCGGCGGGCGGTGCTCGCCCTCGGCCGGGAGATGCAGCGCCGGCTGCCCGACCTGGTCACCACCACCTGGTGGCGTGAGCAACGGGACCGGCCGGTCTTCGTCGACTACAACCAGATGGCCCGGGACCACACCGTGACCTCGGCGTACTCGATCCGGCCGACGCCGGCCGCGCTGGTCTCCGCGCCGCTGGACTGGTCGGAGCTGGATGAGGTCCGCCCGGAGGACTTCGACGTGCTGAGCATGCCGGCCCGGTTCGCCGAGCGCGGCGACCCGCACGCCGGCCTGGACGGGGACCGGCACTCGCTGGAACCGCTGCTGGAGCTGGCCGACCGGGACGGGCTGGAGGCCCCGCCGGAGCGCTGAGCCCAGCGGTCACGCCCAGGGGCTGCCCGCCCCGTCGAACTCCTCGAACACCAGCCAGGTGCGGGTGGACAGCACCCCGGGGATGCCCTGCACCCGGCCCAGCACCACGTCACGCAGCGCGGCGTTGTCCGGCGCACGCACCAGCGCGAGCACGTCGTGGTCACCGCCGAGCAACGCCGCGTGCTCGATGTAGCGCACCTGGGCCAGCTCGGCCGACACCTCCCGCCAGGTGTTCTGCTCGATGGTCAGGGCGATGTACGCCGAGGTGCCCAACCCGGCGGCCTCGGGCGCCACCTGGGCCCGGAACCCGGTGATCACCCCGTCGCGGAGCAACCGTTCCACGCGCGCGTACGCGTTCGTGCGGGAGATGTGGATGCGTTCGGCGAGGGTGCGCACCGACGTCCGGCCGTCGCGGACCAGCTCGTCGAGGATCCGCCGATCCACCTCGTCCAACGTTCGGGCCGATCGTCCCGATCCCGTGCCCCGGCTCGCTTCGTCGGCGGTCTCCTGGCTCACCGCTGGGCCTCCCGCATGCCAACCGTCCCGCCTTCTGTGTCGATCTTGAGTCAATCATCCACAAGCGGAAGCATAGGCTCACCACACGTCCCAGGAGGTTCCGCCGTGACGACCACTCCCCAGGCGGTCCGCAGGGCATCCCCGCGCACCCGTCGAACGGTCACCCCGCCCGACCCGGCGCGCTCGTTGCTACCGGACGCCGAGCCGGTCCGCCTGCTCGCCGAGAACGGCACGCCGCTGCCCGCCCGCGCCGACTACCCCGAACCACCCGCCGAGGTGCTGCGCGAGATGTACCGCCGGATGGTGCTCGGCCGCCGCTTCGACACCCAGGCGACGGCGCTGACCAAGCAGGGCCGGCTCGCCGTCTACCCGTCCTCCCGAGGTCAGGAGGCCTGCCAGGTCGGCGCGGTCCTCGCGGTCCGCGACACCGACTGGGTCTTCCCCACCTACCGCGAGTCGATGGCGCTGGTTGCCCGAGGCATCGACCCGGTCGAGGTGCTGACCCTGCTGCGCGGCGACTGGCACTGCGGCTACGACCCGACCGAGGTACGCACCGCACCGCAGTGCACCCCCCTCGCCACCCAGTGCGTGCACGCCGCCGGCCTGGCATACGGCGAGGCGTACCAGGGTCGCGACACGGTGGCGCTGGCCTTCATCGGCGACGGTGCCACCAGCGAGGGCGACTTCCACGAGGGGATCAACTTCGCCGCCGTGTTCAAGGCGCCGGTGGTCTTCTTCGTGCAGAACAACAGGTACGCGATCAGCGTCCCGCTGTCGCGCCAGACCGCCGCGCCGTCGCTCGCCTACAAGGGCGTCGGGTACGGCGTACCCAGCGAGCAGGTCGACGGCAACGACCCCGTCGCGGTGCTCGCCGTGCTCACCCGCGCGGTCGCCCACGCCCGCGCCGGCAAGGGGCCGTTCCTCGTCGAGGCGCACACCTACCGGATGGAACCGCACACCAACGCGGACGACGCCACGCGTTACCGTGACGGCGCCGAGGTCGACGCCTGGCGGGACCGGGACCCGGTCGCCCGGCTGGAGACCTACCTGCGCGCCCGCGGTGTGCTCGACGACGCGGCGGTCGCCGAGATCGCCGAGCAGGCCGAGGCGTACGCCGCGGACCTGCGGCCCCGGATGAACGAGCAGCCGACCGTCGACCCGCTGAGCCTCTTCGACCACGTCTACGCCGAGCCCACCCCGCAGCTGATCGAACAGCGTGAGCAGGTTCGTGCCGAGCTGGCCGCCGCGCACGCCGAGGAGAGTGACGCCTGATGGCCACCACCATGGCGAAGGCTCTCAACGCGGCGCTCGCCGACGCGCTCGCCGCCGACGACCGGGTCGTCGTCTTCGGTGAGGACGTCGGCGCGCTCGGTGGCGTCTTCCGGATCACCGACGGCCTGCAGGCCCGCTTCGGCGAGAAACGGTGCTTCGACACCCCCCTCGCCGAGGCCGGCATCGTCGGCTTCGCCGTCGGTCTGGCCATGTCCGGCCTGCGCCCGGTGGTCGAGATGCAGTTCGACGCGTTCGCGTACCCGGCGTTCGAGCAGATCGCCTCGCACGTGGCGAAGCTGCGTAACCGCACCCGGGGGGCGCTGAGCGTGCCGATCGTCATCCGTGTGCCGTACGCGGGCGGGATCGGCGGGGTCGAGCACCACTGCGACTCGTCCGAGGCGTACTACGCGCACACCCCCGGGCTCAAGGTGGTCACCCCGGCGACCGTCGACGACGCGTACTCGCTGCTGCGCGAGGCGATCGAGGACCCCGACCCGGTGGTCTTCATGGAGCCCAAGAAGCTCTACTTCGCCAGCGACGAGGCGTCCCTGCCGACCCGCACCGAGCCGTTCGGCCAGGCGGTCGTGCGGCGGCCCGGACGCGACGCCACCCTGGTGGCGTACGGGCCGGCGGTGCCGGTCGCGCTGGAGGCCGCCGAGGCAGCCCGGGAGGAGGGGTGGGACCTGGAGGTCGTCGACGTGCGCACCATCGTGCCGTTCGACGATGCCACGATCACCGCCTCGGTCCGCCGCACCGGTCGGTGCGTGGTGATCCAGGAGGCGCCCGGCTTCGCCGGCGTCGGCGCGGAGATCGCCGCCCGGGTGCAGGAGCGCTGCTTCCACGCGCTGCACGCCCCGGTGCTGCGGGTCGCCGGGCTGGACATCCCGTACCCGGCGCCGATGCTCGAGCACACCCACCTGCCCGGTGTGGACCGGGTGCTCGACGCGGTGGCCCGTCTCCAGTGGGACGACCAACCGGACGCGCGTTGGGCGGCGGCATGACCATCGTCGAACGGACGCAGGTCTTCCTCCTGCCCGACCTGGGTGAGGGGCTGAGCGAGGCCGAGATCGTCGAGTGGCGGGTCGCCGTGGGTGACGTGGTCACCGTCGACCAGAGCGTGGTCGAGGTGGAGACCGCCAAGGCCGTCGTCGACGTGCCCTGCCCGTACGCCGGCCGGGTGGTCACCCTGCACGGCGCGGCCGGTGAGGTACGCCCGGTCGGCCAACCATTGATCACCATCGCGCCGCTGGACGGGGGCGACGAGCCCACCGGGCACGCCACCTACCGCGAGGAGGAGCGGGCCGGCTCGGGCAACGTGCTGATCGGGTACGGCACCGGGCACGGCGGCGCCACCCGCCGTCGGCGTCGACCCCGCCTGGCGGTGGCCCCCGAACCGGCCGACGTCGGCCCGGCGGCCGGCGCCGTTACCGAGGCGTCCGGCGACCCGACCCGGTCGCCCGCCGCCCTGGTCATCTCGCCCATCGTGCGGCGGCTCGCCCGCGAGCACGGCGTCGACCTCGACACGGTGCGGGGCACCGGACCCGGGGGAGTGATCCGCCGCGCCGACGTGGAGGCCGCGCTGAGCGCGCCCGCCGCCCGGCTCGCCGCCGTGCCGGACCCACAGGTCGGGTCGGCCCCGGTCGGCGACGGCGACGTGATCGTCCCGCTCACCGGCGTCCGCAAGGTGATCGCCGACAAGCTCTCCCGCAGCCGGCGGGAGATCCCGGAGGTGACCATCTGGGTCGACGTGGACGCCACCGGCCTGCTGGAGACCCGCGCCGCGATCAACGCGGCGACCCCCGACGCGCCGGTGAGCATCCTGGCCCTGCTGGCCCGGATCTGCCTCAGCGGGTTGCGCCGGTTCCCGCAGCTCAACGCCCGGGTCGACACCGAAGGACAGCGAATCATCCAGTCCGCCGGGGTGCACCTCGGCATCGCCGCGCAGACCGACAGAGGTCTGCTGGTGCCGGTGCTGCGCGACGCCCAGCGGCTCACCACCGCCGAGCTGGCCGCCGAACTCGCGGCGACCACCGCCGCCGCGCGGGCCGGCAGCCTGCCCCCGGCCCGGCTGACCGGCGGCACCTTCACCCTCAACAACTACGGGGTGTTCGGCGTCGACGGCTCCACGCCGATCATCAACCACCCCGAGGCGGCCCTGCTCGGGGTCGGGCGGATCGTGGACAAGCCGTGGGTGGTCGACGGCCAACTCGCCGTCCGCAAGGTCACCCAGCTCAGCCTCACCTTCGACCACCGGGTCTGCGACGGCGGGGTGGCCGGCGGCTTCCTGCGGCACGTCGCCGACTGCGTGGAGCGCCCGGCGCTGCTGATCGCCGCCGTCTGACGCGTACCCCCTCGGCCCCGGCGCTGCCCGAACGGCGCCGGGGCCGACACACGTCCGGGCCTCGCGGGCGGCGGGCACGGGTCGGGGTTTCCGGCCGGCGGGCACGGCCGGGGTTTCCCGGCGGCCGCACCGGGAAGTCGGCCCCGCCGGAACGCACCGGACGCGTCGAAGGGAGCCGGCCTGTGGCCGTGGCGAACGAGCTGCTACTGAACTCGGTCCGGGTACGACGGCCCGCCTCGGCCGGCGCCCCGCTGTACTGCGACGCGCTGGAGTACGGGCTGACCGGTGACGGCGCGACGAACGACCAGCCGGCGCTCGCCGCCCTGGTGGACCGCCTCGGCGCCGGGTACGCGTCCGACGGGCGAGCCCGGGTCATCTACTGCCCGCCGGGCATCTACTCGATCCGGGACGCGGGCACCGTGTGGCGCAGCGGTGTGTCGCTGATCGGCGCCGGCCCGGCGGCGACCCGGTTCATGCTCAGCAACGAGGGCAACCGGGCCGACCCCACCCCGTTGGCGTTCTGGACCACAGTGCAGCACGGCGCCGACCGGGACCGGCACATCGCCGACTGCACCTTCTCCGACTTCCAGATCGACGGCTCCGGCGTCGCCATGGCCGAGTACAACTACCTGGCCAAGGGCCTCGGCCTGCAGTACGTGGTGCGGGGCGTCTTCCGCAACCTCTACATCCACCACACCGCCGCCACCGGTCTGGGCTGCGACTTCCTCCAGGACTCCCTGATCGACGGCGTGGTGGTGGTCGGCTGTGGCCGACTGGACAACGGCGAGCAGATGGGCGGCGCCGGCATCGGGATCGGCATCGGCGGCTGGGGTGCGGTGGAGCGGCTGACCATCGCCAACTGCACCGCGCTGGCCAACGGCACCAACGGCATCTTCCTGGAGTTGCAGAAGGACTACTGGTCGCCGCCGCGCGGCTACCGCATCATCGGCTGCCACAGTCAGGGCAACCGCTTCGGCATCTCCGACTGGGGCGCTGACGGCCTGATCGTCTCCGCCTGCACGATGACCGGGAACCTGGAGACCGGGTTCGACGTGTCGGCGCAGGGCACCTCCGCCGTGGCCGGTCGCGGCGGGCTGCTCACCGACTGCGTCATCGACGGCAACATGTGCGACGGGGTCAGCATCGGCAACAGTCCCGGCCCGTACACCGTCCGGGGCAACCGGATCAGCGGCAACGGTCGGTACGGCTACCACTCGCACGACTTCGGGCGCGGGTACCGGGGCTCCGTGCGGGACGTGGTGATCGAGAGCAACGAGTTCTGGGGCAACGGCCTCGACGCGATCCGGATCGACCACCAGATGACCGACGCGGTGGTGCTGAACAACCGGATCCGCAACAACGGACGGCAGTACGGCGAGGGCGCCGGCGGCACTGGCGACGGCGTCCGCTACAGCGAGCGGTGCCTGGTGGACCGGTCGGCCAACTGGCCGCACGACGGACACCGGGGCAAGGTCCTGCGGGTCGGGAAGGCAGTGGCCATGGTGGCCTCCAACACCGGCGACGAAATCACCCTCGCCCCGGTCCGCCCGGACGCGTTCACCGCGTGGAGCGGGGACGTGCCCCCGCCGGGATGCGGATACGAACTGGCCGCCGCCCCGAAGCTGCGGGCCGGCATCACCATCAACGCGCCGTTCGACTCGGCCACCGTCCGGGGCAACCGGATCTGGGACAACCACGACAACCCCACCCAGACGCACGGCCTCTGGATCACCGAGCGCGGCAGTTGCGTGGACTGCCGGGTCGAGGACAACGACCTGGCCGGCAACGCCGACGACGGAATGCGACTGGACACCCCGCCGGTGAGCGGACGGTGGCGGGACAACCACGTCGACAGCGGCTGGAGCTGACCGGCCCGTCGGGCGCTCGGCCCTCAATGACGTGCGGCGGCGGCCGGATCGCTCCGGCCGCCGCCACTGTCTCGGTTGAGCTAGCTGGTCAGCCAGCCAGACCGGCCACCGGCGTCGGGTCGAGGACCACCGTCACCGAAGCGGACTGCGCGGGTACGCCCGGGTCGGTCGGCGCGTCGGTGTACTCCGCCACGAACACCGCGGTCAGGTTGTCCGCGCCGCTGTGCCCACCGTCCAGGAAGGTGGGAATGGTGCCGGAGCAACCCGTCGACGTGGACAGCGGGTGCCCGTGCTCGTCGTGCCCGAGCACGTAGGTGACCTTCACCCGGGAGCAGTCCACTGGCAGGTCGTCGGTGACCTTCACCTCGTACGCGACCGTCTGCCCGAACTGGAACGGCTGCCCGGCCTCGGGGGTGACGAACTCGATGACCGGCGCGGTCGGCCCGACGACGAGCGGCAGTGATGCCGAGGCGGACCGTCCGGTGCGGTCGGTGACCTTCAATGTCGGCAGGTACGAGCCGTTCTCCGGGAACGTCCAGGTCGCGTTCGGGTTGGTGCTGTCCACCGAACCGTCCGCGTTGAAGTCCCACGCGTAGCTCAGCTTGTCACCGTCCGGATCGGTCGTGCCGGCGCTGGAGAAGGACACCGTCAGCGGAGCCTGCCCAACGGTCGGCGTGCCGCTGATCTTCGGGATCGGCGTGCGGTTGCCCCGGACGAAGTCGATCCGGGACAGCTGGGCGTCCGGGTTCTCGGCGAAGTAGCCGTCGCCGTACTCCAGGACGTAGAGCGCGCCGTCCGGGCCGAACTCCATGTCCATCGGGTTGTCCACCACCAGCGACGGTGCCACCGGACGGATGTCCGCGACGTCGCCGTCGGAGTCGAGACGGAACTCCTTGATGTAGTCGCGGGTCCACTCGTAGAACAGCGGCACCCCGTCGTAGTAGGCCGGCCAGCGGGTACGCGACGTGCTGGTGCCGTCGTACTCGTACGCCGGGCCACCCATCGGGGCGATGCCGCCGGTGCCCAGCTGCGGGAACTCGGCCGAGGGGGCAGCCGCGTACCAGACCTCCGGCTGCTCGACCGGAGGCAGCACGCGCTTGCCGGTGTTGTGCGGCGAGTCGTTGACCGGGCGCGCGCAGTTGAACTTCGCGCCGGACTCGCCGGTGGCGAAGTCGTAGTCGCGGTAGGCGATCGTCGGCGTCACGCAGTACGGCCAGCCGTAGTTCGCCGGCTTGTCGACGCGCATCCACCGGCCGTGACCGGCCGGGCCTCGCTCCGGGTTCGGGTTGGAGGCGTCCGGCGAGTAGTCGCCCACGTACACGTCGTCGGTCCGCCTGTCGACGGCGAACCGGAACGCGTTGCGCAGCCCCATCGCGTAGATCTCCGGACGCGTCTGCGCAGTGCCCGGCTTGAACAGGTTGCCGGACGGCACCGTGTAACCGCCACCGGCCTTCACCTTGATCCGCAGCAGCTTGCCGCGCAGGTCGTTGGTGTTCGCCGCGGTGCGCTGGGCGTCGTACGCCGGGTTGCGGTCGGCCCGCTCGTCGATCGGGATGTAGCCGTCGGAGGCGAACGGGTTGGTGTCGTCACCTGTCGACAGGTACAGGTTGCCCTTGCTGTCGAAGTCGATCTGACCGCCGACGTGGCAGCAGATGCCCCGGTCGGTCGCCACGTCGATGATCTGCTGCTCGCTGGCGAGGTTCAGCTTCGTCCCGTTCAGCTTGAACCGGGACAGCCGCAGCGCGCCCTTGAACCGCTGCCAGTCCGCCTCGGTGCCGGTCTCCGGCGCGTCGCCCTCGTTGACGCCCGGGGTCGCCGGGTCGTCGACCGGAGTGTCCAGCGGCGGCGAGTAGTACAGGTACACCCACTTGTTCTGGGCGAAGTTCGGGTCGATGGCGACCCCCTGCAACCCCTCCTCGTCGTGCTCGTACACCGGAATGTCGGCGGCGAGGGTGTTCAGGCCGGTGCGCGGGTCGTGGATGCGGACCTCACCGGTGCGGGAGGTGTGCAACACCCGCAGGTCGGGCAGGACGGCGAGGCTCATCGGCTCGCCCGGGAAGTCGTTGAGTGTGACTTTCTGGAAGCTGCTGTCCGGCGGTGGGGCCGGCGCTGCCGCCGCCGCCGACGGTGGAACGGCCAGACCGGCCGTCACCAGCAGCAGTGCGGACGCGAATGCGGTCCTTTTCATCAAGTGAGTCCCCCGGGTGGTTTCAGTACCGAAGTGAGGCGAGATAGTCGAAGCCGACGCGAGCGGTGTCCAGGGCGTCGGCGGGGGAGCGCGGCGCGGTGCCCGCGTCGTCACGCTCCACGATGTACTCCTCGATGCCGGCTTCCCGCTCGTGGGCGAAGATGCGGCCGAAATCGATAACGCCGTCGCCGAGGTCGGCGAAGCCACCCTCGACGTCGAGGTCCTTGACGTGCACCTGGCGGATCCGGCCACGGTTGGCCCGGATCACGTCGACCGGGTCGTGCGCACCCCGCCAGGTCCAGTAGAGGTCGAGCTCGAAGTGGACCAGCCGGGGATCGGTCTGGGAACTGAGGATGTCGAACCCGGTCGAGCCGCCGGTCAGCGGCACGAACTCCAGCTGGTGGTTGTGGTAGCCGAAGTCCAGCCCCGCGCGTTCGGCGAGCCGGCCGGCGCGGTTCAGGTCCCGGGCCAGGGCCCGGTAGACCGCGGGGTCCCGGATCGGCTGACCGCTCGCGTCCCGACCGAAGTACGGGTGGACGATCTTCTTGCAGCCCACGATGTTGGCGTCGGCGAGCGCCTGTTCCCAGGTGGCCTCGTCGAACGGCTGCGGGATGCCGACGTGTCCGGAGGTGGACCGCAGCCCGGCCTCGTCGAGCGCGGCCCGGAACTGTGCGGCGGTGCGTCCGACGAACCCGGCGTGCTCCACCCGCCGGTAGCCGATGCGGCGCAGCCCGTCCAGGGTTCCGGGCAGGTCGGCGGCCAGCTGGTCGCGCAGCGTGTAGAGCTGGATGCTGATCCGGTCGACCGGCACCCGACGCCGGCCCTGGGCCTGTCCGGTGGAGGCGGCGGGCGCGGCGACGGCCGGGCCGGCGAACAGGCCGGCGGCGCCGACGGCGGCCGCGGAAACGGTCGCGGCGCGCAGCACTCCACGCCGACTGACCGGCTCGGAGGCCGGTGCCGGCCCCGGTCGGTTGAGTTGTTGATCCATGGTGGTGGTCCCTTCCTGACGGCTGGTACGCCGTCGGCGGCGGTCGACCTGACTGCCGTCTGCCGGACGCGCCGAACCGGCCGGAGGCGGGCTCCGGCTGGACGGTGAGGAACAGCGCGCGGGTGCGGCCCGGACCCATCGGGGGGCGGAACGCGGCGACCCGGCAGGGGTGGCGGCAAGTTGATCGACGAATGGGCAACCCTCTATCTAGATCCAGACCTTACCCTTGCTTCCGGACGAAGGCAAAGCTTCGTCGCGTTCGGCAGAAGTTTCGCTTCAAATGACAAAAGTCGGCCCCCGAGGTGCGCCACCGGGCCTGACCTTCTCCTTCCCTCGCCCGCTGCGACGCGCCCCGCCCACCGCACCGACCCCGCCACCCAGTGGCCCCGCCCGCAGCCGGCGCGTGATCGACTCGGCTTCACGGAAGTCGCGGTATCCCGGTCGGCCGGACACCCCGACATCAACGAACCCGAGTCGATCAAGCGCGGCCGACCACACCGGTATCCCAGATCCGGCCACGCGCGGTTCGAGGGCGGCCGGAGGCAGGTCCGCGTCGCTCCCCACCGCCTGAGCATTCGGACAGTCGAGGTCGGGTCGCTCAAGCGGAGCAGAGCGCACGACACGGGTCGGTTGATCCCCTGTTCCGCCAACCGGAACATTGTTGGAAAATGCGCCGATAAATGCGCCGCCGATTATTCCGAATGCCGCAAATGGTCTGCTCGGGCGGGCAAGAATGTGGCGGAGGGAAGTCGAAAACGGGGGGATGAAACATGACGTCTAGGCGGCGATTGACGCTGTTGGCGGTAACCATCGCGGCCGCACCACTCGTCCTGGGTGCGTGCACCGCCGACCGGGGTTCGGCGACCGGTTCGGCCAAGAAGCACGCCGCCGCGCCGGAACTCGCCGTGACACCGGGGGACAAGGCCCGGGACGTCCCGATCAGCGCCGAGGTGGGCACCGTGGTCAAGAACGGGCGGGTCACCGGCGTACGCCTCACCGATGACAAGGGCAAGCAGGTGAACGCCGAGCCGCGCGACGACGGTTCGGGTTGGGTGCCGAACGCTCCGCTGCAACCGCGACGGACGTACACGGCCGAGGTGACCGCGACAGGTGACTCGGGCGCCACCACCACCCGCACCACGACGTTCACCACGATGGCCAAATCGACCAAACCGCAGATCACCAGCACTCTCTATTTCAACGGCAATCGGACGTACGGCACGGCGATGCCGGTAACGGTGGCGTTCGACCCGGGAATTCCGAAAGCGGCCAGAGCGGATGTTCAACGCCGGTTGTTCGTGAAGACCAATCCACCCCAGCCGGGTGCCTGGTCGTGGCTCGAGGATGGAAGTCAGGTCTATTACCGGGCACCCGATTTCTGGAAGCCGGGTACGACAGTGAGCGTTCGCGCCGGTCTGGAGGGTCTGCCGATCGGAAAGGACCGGGTCGGCGACGCGGAGCGGACCGCGACCTCGAAGATCGGACGACAGGTCTCGTTGGAGATCGACAACGCCACCAAGCAGATGACGGTGCTGCGCGACGGCAAGCAGGTTCGCCGGATCCCGGTCAGCCTGGGTAAGCCGAGCACGCCGAGTTCCAGCGGCAAGATGGTGATCATGGAGAAGCACGAGCGGGTCACGTTCGACACCCGGGGTGAGCCGAACGGTGGCTACGTGGTCGACGTCGACGACGCCCAGCGCTACACCTGGGGCGGCGAGTTCATCCACTCCGCCCCCTGGTCCGAGGGGGACCAGGGCAACACGAACGTCTCGCACGGGTGCGCGAACGTCTCCGCCACCGCCGCCGACTGGTTGATGGGGGTGACGCAGGTCGGTGACCTGGTCACCGTGAAGGGCACCGAAGTGGAGTTGCAGCCGGGCAACGGCTGGACCGCGTGGAACGTGAGCTGGGACGAGTTCGCCCGCGGCAGCGCCCTGCCGGTGCCGCCCGGCCTCAAGCCGGCTCCGGTCGCTCCGGCGCACCCGGGCGCGGTGGCCGGCGGGTCGCCCGCACCGGCGCCCTCGGTCAGCGGTCGCTGAGACACCCCGAGCGGCAGAACGGGCCGGCCCGCCACCACGGCGGACCGGCCCGCCCGTAGCCGGAAGATGGACACCCCATCGCGTCGATCTTGCACTTACTGTCCCGACATGGAAGACATTCCACGCATAACGGCGACGGGAAGTGCAAGATCGATGGAACGGGGGTGGGGGCGGGGTGTCAGGGCAGGGGTACGCGGGCGACCCCGGAGCCGGTCAGGCTGCCCAGCCAGAGATGGTCGTCGTGCTGGCGTACCCCGGTGATCATCGAGTAGTGCCCGCTCGGACCGTGCAGCGTCCGGCGGACCGCGCCCGCGTCGTCGACCAGGGCGACCAGCCCGTAGCGGCGGGGCTGCGGTTGCATGGCGTCGGGCAGCAGCGCGGCGATCTGGCGCAGCCGCGGATGGGGCAGCAAGCGCTCGGCGATCGGCACCCGTGGGCTCGGTAGCGCGATCCAGTACGTCCCGTCACCCACCGAGGCGAGGTTGTCCGGGTACGCGGGCAGGTCGGCGAGGACCCGCACGCCGCCGCTCAGCTCGACGCGCAGCAGGCGGTGCGTGCTGGTCTCCACGAGCATCAGCGCCGACTCGTCAGGGGTCAGCGCGATCCCGTTGGGAAAGTACAGCCCGTCGGTCACCACCTCGGTGCGGCCGCTGCCCGGGTGGTGGGCCAGCACCCGGCCGTTGGGGCGGTGTTCCAGCAGGTCCCGCTTCCAGTGGGAGACCGGGAACCGGTCGGAGCTGTCGGTGAAGTAGATGGTGCCGTCACGGCCCACCGTCGCGTTGTTGGCCAGGTGCACCGGGGGTGCCGTCCCGGTCAGTTCGCGAACCCCGCCGTCCGGCGTGACCCGCAGCAACCCGCGGTACGCGTCGCAGACCACCAGGGCCTCGCCGGACGGGTCCAGTTCGATGCCGAGCGGACGGCCACCGGTCTCGGCCAGCAGCCGGGGTTCCGTGCCGGCGGGCGCGTCGACCGGCCACCACCAGAGCCGACCGTCCTCGTCGCCGCTGATCACCCGCCCGGCGTCGTCGACAAGGACGTCCTCGGGGCCGACCGCACCGGCGGGCAGGGGGAACAACTCGGCCTGGTCGAGCCGGCGGTCGGTGGGGGCCCAGGCCCCGGCAAGCGCCGGTGGGCTGGTCGCCGGCTCGCGGACGGGGCGGATCAGCCGGGGCGGACGGGGCCGGGGGATCAGCATCGGCCTATTCTCCACCCCGGTGCCGGCCGACCTCCGGGTTCCGCGCCCGCGCGGCGTGCCGCCCGGGCCCCCGGGACTCCACCCCGAGAGGGAGGCGGGGAGCCTCGGGGTATGCCCCTGGGCGTACCCGGAATCACTCCGCGGAGGGGCGAAAGTGTCGGTGGTGCCGGCTAGATTTCTCAGCATGGAACAGCACAGCGACCGGCTCGACGTGCAGGTCAGCGTGGGTGACCAGATGGTCCTCGTGCGGGTGGCCGGCGAGGTCGACATCGCCACGGTGGCCGCGTTCCGGTCCGCGCTGTGGTCGGCACCGGCGCGCCCGGTGCTGCAACTGGAGATGTCCGGGCTGCGGCTGCTCTCCGCCGCCGGTGTCCGCACGCTGCTCGCCGCGCATCTGCGCGTGCGGGCCTGCGGTGGCGAGCTGGTCCTGGTCGACCCGAGCCCGGTGGTGGCGCGGGTGCTGCGCGTCAGCGGGCTGCACCGCGTGATGCCGATCCTGGAGCTCGTCCCGCCGATCGAGGCCGCGCGCCGCCCCGTGGTCGCGACCACCGACCTGCAACTGGCCGCCTGACCCCGACCGGCAAGTCGGCCCTCACCTGACCGCCTGGTCCCGGTGGACGAGGTCGCCCCGCCGCCACTCGTGGGCGCTGTGTGGGGCCGCCGGCCTGATCCGGCGACCCCGACGATCGGTCAGCGCACGCCGAGCAGGTCGACGACGAAGACGAGCGTCTCGCCCGGCTTGATGACGCCACCGGCACCCCGGTCGCCGTACCCCAGGTGCGGCGGGATGGTCAGGCGGCGGCGACCGCCGACGCGCATGCCGGCGACGCCCTGGTCCCAGCCGGCGATGACCTGACCGCCGCCGAGCGGGAAGTCGAACGCGTCGCCCCGGTTCCAGGACGAGTCGAACTCGGCACCCGTGGAGTGCGAAACGCCCACGTAGTGCACGCTGACCAACTGGCCCGGCTCGGCCTGCGGGCCGTCGCCCACGGTGATGTCCTCGATCACGAGGTCGGCCGGCGGTGCACCCTCGATCGGACCAACCTCGGGCTTGCCCGAACGGGCGCCTGCTGCCTGGGTCATGCGGGGATCTCCTGCCGTGTTGGGTGATGTGTCCGGTCGTCGTCGATCCTGCCGGATCACCCCTCACCGATGTGCGGCGGACCCGCAACCTGCTCTGCACGCCCATCCGCCGTCCACCGTCGGTGGCGCCGAGCGCGACGGTTCGCGGCGCCCGACCCGAGTGCGACTTCGGCGGACCGTCCGATACCGGGTGGGGTGTTCACCTAGGCTCGGACAAGGCCGGCGGGCCTGGTTCACGGGCGGTGCGCGGTGGTCGATGCGGAGGGCCTCGGTGGCTGAGGCGATGGTCGCGGTCCCGCTGTGGGCCTGGGCGGCGGTCGGCGCGGTGATCGCGGTGCTGCTCACCGTGGACGTGCTCCTGCACCGGGACAACCATGTCATCGAGCTCCGCGAGGCGCTGCTGTGGAGCGCGGTCTGGATCGGCGCGGGCCTGGTGTTCGGGTTGGTCGTCTGGTGCGGCCTGGGCGACGACCCGGCCATCGCGTACTTCTCCGGCTACCTGCTGGAGAAGGCGCTCTCGGTGGACAACGTCTTCGTCTTCGCGCTGCTCTTCGGCTACTTCCAGGTGCCGCCGGGCTACCAGCACAAGGTGCTGTTCTGGGGTGTCGTCGGTGCGCTCGTCTTCCGGCTGCTGTTCATCTTCGCCGGTGCGGAGCTGCTGGAACGGCTCACCTGGGCGGCCTTCGTGCTGGGCGCGTTCCTTATCTGGACCGGCTGGCGGCTGGCCGTACGAGGGAAACCGGACGTCGACCCGGAACGCAACCTCGTGGTGCGGGTGTTCCGGCGGTTGGTGCCGACCGACGCCCGATACCACGGCGACCGCTTCACCGCCCGGGTGGCCGACCGACGGGTGGCGACGTTGCTACTGGTGGCGCTCGTCGCCATCGAGGCCACCGACGTGGTCTTCGCCATCGATTCGGTGGCGGCGATCCTCGCCATCACCACGAACACCTTCCTGGTCTGGACGGCCACCGCGTTCGCCGTCCTGGGGCTGCGCAGCCTCTACTTCTGCCTCGCCGGCCTGCTGCGACACTTCGGCTACCTGCGGTACGGGCTCGCGCTGCTGCTGGCCTTCGCCGGGCTGAAGCTGATTCTCGCCGAGACGCCGGTGGGCAAGCTGCCGGTCTGGTTGACCCTGGCCGTGGTGGTGGTGACGCTGGCGGTCTCCATCGGCGCCAGCACGATGGCCGCCCGCGGCCGGCCCGCCGGCTGAGCTGCCGGGCCGGCCCGCCGGCTGAGCTGCCGGGGCGTGGCGTTGCGCCGGGTCGCGTCGTGAGCGTCGGGCGGCGGTCGGGGGTCAGCCGACCAGCACCGGCCGGGACAGCTGGTCGGCGAGCAGCGCGGGTGCCTCGGCCAGCGACGGGCCGTACCAGGTGAGGTGCCGGCCGGAGAGCAGGGCGCACGGTACGCCGGGAAACGCCTCCGGCCCGTCGTCGGCGGTGAACCGGTACGGCTCGTCGGGCAACACCACCAGGTCGGGCTCGCTGTCGCGTAGCTCGGTGAGGGTAGGACGGGGATACCGCTCGGGGTGCCCGTCGTAGGTGTTCAGCACGCCGAGGCGCCGCAGGACGTCGCCGGCGAACGTGTCGCCGCCGAGCACCACCCACGGTCGTCGCCACACCGGCACCACCGCTCGGCGGGTCGACGCCGGCCGGGGTGGCGTGGCCCATGCCCGTCGGGCGGCCCGGAGCCAGTCCGGCTCGGACGGCGCACCCAGCTCGGTCAGCAGGTCGCCCAGCTCGGTCAACGCGCCGGGGACGGTCTGCGGATAGGTGACCCGCACCGGTACACCCGCCGCCCGCAATGCCTCCGCGTCGGCCTTGCGGTTCTCCTCCACGTTCAGCAGCACCAGGTCCGGCCGCAGGGCGCGCACCCGGTCCAGATCGGGGTACTTGCTGCCGCCGACCCGGGTCACGTCGAGCCCGGCCGGGTGGCTGCACCATTCGGTGGCCCCGACCAGCACACCCGGCACTGTCAGCGCCACCGCCTCGGTCAGTGACGGCACCAGCGACACCACCCGCACCCGCGTACCTCCGTTCGCCGCCCGCACCGATCATGCCCCCTCGGGTGGGCGTCGGGTCAGGGGTGGCCGGGCTCGATGCGGGCGGTCACGTCGAGGTGGGCGGGCTGGCAGCCGGTCGTCGCCGCGAATCGGCGGACCGCGGCGCGCACGTGCTCGCGTACGCCGGCGGCCCGCGCGTCGGCGGTGAGGTCCACCCGGATCCACACGTCGGGGTGCGGTGGCGCGCCGGTGAGCACCACCCGGGCCCGGCGTACCCCGGGGTTGCCGGTCAGGTCGCGGACCAGCGCGTCGGTGAGGACGTCGGCGGCCAGTCGGGTGCGGCCGGGCCGGCGCCCGGGGTGGCTCAGGGTGCCGCGCAGCGTGCCGTCCGGATTGCGCAGCTCCCCGGCCAGCAGGCGCTGCCCGGCCAGCGCGAACAGCAGGCCGGCAACGGCAGCGGCCAGGGTGCTCCACGGTGCGGCCATCCGCCACCTGTCGATCAGGTCGGCGCCCAGCAGCAACGCCGTCGGGTCGGTGCCGGGCAGCGTGCCGAGGCTGGCGGCCAACGCCGTCGCCCCGCCCGCCACCAGCAGCAGCGCGATGATCGTCCACAACAGTCGGTGCCCGGCGTTTGTCACGCCGTCCGCCGACGAGGCGACAGCCGGACGTCTATCCGGGCGGGACGGGGCGCGGTGAGGCGGTGCAACTCCTGGTGCACGGCGAACTCGATCTCCGTCCGGGCGGCCGGGTCGCCGGTCGCCTGGACCCGTGGACGCCACTGGCCGCCGCGGCGTCGGACCCGCACCCGGGCGCGCCGGATGCCCGGTACCGCGCTGACGGCGTCGGCGAGCCGCCGCTCCACACAGCGTCGGTGCAGGTGCCAGCCGTCGTGGTCGTGGGTACGGAGGCGATCCGGCGTCCAGCGGCGCAGCTGGGCCACGAGGACGGCCAGGCCCAGCAGGAGCGCCCCGCCCGCGATGATCCGGACGGTGGGGTCCCGCCACCGGGTGCCGCTCAGCGCGTCGAACCAGCCGGTGGTGTCGAGCGGCGTCGGGTGGTGCAGGGTGAGCAGTAACGCCTGGACGGCCACCGCCGCCCCGCCGATCAGCAGGACGGTCGCCAGCAGCAACGAGGCAACCCGGTTGGCGGCGCGCATCTCAGTCGTCCTCCGGCACGGCGGGGTGCCCGTCGACGCCGGGAACGAGCAGGTCATCGACGGTGACTGTCACCACCGCCACGCTGAGCCCGGTCCGGGCGGCCACCCGCTCGGCGACCACCGCCCTTACCGTCTCGGCGATCGTCGGCACGCTGTGCCCGTACCAGGTGATCAGATGCAGGTCGAGTGCGACGGACCCGTCGTCCAGGCGGACCGCCGCCGGACGGACGACGGACACGCCAGGTACGAGGCTGGCCGCCTGCACCGCGATCTGTGCGACGTCCGCGGCGTCGCCCGGACCGGTCGCGGCCAGTTCGGTGCGAGGGTTCGTCCCCGTGGACGGGCGGGTGGTCATCGGCGTCGCCGAGCGTCGGCGCGGCGGTCGCCGAGACCTGTCACCGCGAGGTCACCGTCGAGCACCCGGACGACCAGCCAGCCGAGCAGACCGGCGAGCACGGCGAGGGCGGCCACACCGAGGCCGGCGAGCGCCCAGACCGCCACGGCGAGGAACCCGGCGAGGAAGCCGAACTGCTGTCGCGACATGGTCACCTCCGAGCCGGTCGGGTGCCGGCGGTGGCTGGATACACCCGGTGGCCATCCCTGGAACGTCGGCGCTACTGTGATCCCGGTCACATCGGAAGTCGATCGCCGATGATCGACCACCTAGACTCGGCCCGGATCGACCGACCGGCGGATGGATCAGGCAGATGACGAGCACCGGGACCGACGACCGCGGTCGGTTGCGGGCGATGCCCGCCGAGGCGGAGCGCGGCGCTCTGCTCAGCCGCGCCGGCCACCAGGTCCTGTCGGCACGCCGGCTGAGCGACCTGGTCCAGGGTCGACCACCCGGTGTCACCGGCAGTCAGTGGACCTCGGCCAGCCGCGCCAGCTTCGACTTCGTCGTCTACGCCGCCGACAGCGGCCTGCCTGTCGTCGCCGTCGAGATCGGCCCGGTGCCACCCGCCGGCTCGGCGGAACAGCGGGCGGAACGACTCAAGGACGCCGTGAGCGCCGCCGCCGGCCTGCCCGTCCTGCGGATCGGTACGCCGACATTGCGCGCCGCCGAGCACGGCCGCCGCTTGGTCGAGTACGTGATCGACGCGCGCGGCTACGCCGCCGGCGGAGTCACCGCCACCGGCACCGAACCGGCGCCGGTGGGCTTCCGGGACATCCTGGGCCGGCTGCCGGACGGGCGTACCGGGGCGGTGAACGACCTCGGTGCGCTGACCCGCGCGGCGGCCTTCGAGGCGTACGTGGCCGGGCAGGTGGCCGATCCGATCGTGCGAGGACTGCACGTCCGCTGGGTGGACGGGCCGGCGCAGGGGTGGAGTTGGGTGCAGGTACGCCCCGACGCGTGCCTCGTCGAGCGGGTCTCGGTGACCGAACACCGCTTCTCCTGCGGCATCGACGCGGCCCGGCTGGCCGAGGATCTCGCCACCGTCGCCGTCGGGGAGCGACTGCGGGAGAACGCGGTCGCCGATCTGCTGCCGCGCGCCGAGTGGACCGCCCAGATCGCCGCGCTCAGCCAGCGCCGCCGCGAACTGGTCGGCGGGTTCGCCTTCGACCACCTCTGCGCCGACTGAGCGGCCCTCGTTTCACCTGCTGACCCCTGCTCCGCACCGGCTCCGCGTCGGGTCGCGGCAATTTCCTGTGCGTCTGTTGAACCTTCCCGGCCGCCGCCCCGTACTCCTGCGCGAATGAACAGGATCTCCCCATCCGCGTCCACCAGGCGCGGGAGACGGTGCGGAAAGGGCATCGTCGGCCATCGACGCATTACCAGGTGGGTCACGGCGGGTCCCCGCCGCGACGTGCCAACTCACATCCGTCGGTCCGCCGAGGGCAGAAATCCACTACCGGATCGAGAAGGAGAGCAATTCGATGCGCAGGTCCACTCGGGCGCGCCGGCCTTCCGGCAACGCGCGGAGCAAGCGTCTGCTGGCAGTTGTCGGCACGCTCGCGGTCTTCGGCGGAGTTGTCGCCGTGACTCAGATTTCGTCGGCCCAGGACCGGCGGACAAATAAGCCCCGTCCGGTCGCCGGTCAGTGCGTGGAACCGAGCCCGGGCGCTACCGCGCCGACTGGCGGCGGCTCGACCAGCCGGACCTGGCAGAACGGTCGGTGGGTGCGTAACCACTGGGGTGACGGGCAGCAGTCGGTCCCCGAGTGCGAGGACGGCAAGGACGGCACCGTGGGCACCGGCACGGCCATCGCCTGTCCGGACGTGGCGGCGAAACTGCCGCAGGTGCCGAACCGGGCTCGGGCCGAGGTGGACCGCAACCTCGCCCAGTTGCAGGCCCAGATCGCCGAGGCGGACCGTCGGTTGGCGGCCGAGGGCAACAAGGGTGAGGCGTTCATCCGCAACGCGATCCTGCAGCCGTTGGCCGACAAGCGGCGTGCCGTGCTGGACCGGATCACGACCGCCATCGACCGGGCCGGACCGCGGCCGCAGGGTCTCGCGCAGCTCGCCCAGTGCCAGGTGCAGCCCACTGGGAACACGGGTGGCAACAACGGTGGCGGGAGCACGCCCACCACGACCCCCGGTGGCGGCAACACCGGCGGTGGGAACACCGGCGGTGGCACCGAGCCGGGCGCCGGGCTCGGCGTGCTCGCCAACGACTGCGACGAGAGCCGGCTCGAGCCGCACGACGGTTTCCAGAAGGGCAACCGTTGCGTGAGCACCGAGTTCGGTGAGGTCGGCGCGGCCGCCAACAACCCGTCCCTGCTGATCACCCAGTTCCCCGAGCAGGTCGGCCAGAACCAGGCGTTCACCCTGCGGGTCAGCACCCGCAACCTGATCCGGGACCGCTTCCTGGCCGCCGGTCAGGGTGGCTATTACGTGGAGAGTTCCCTGCTCAACGACCAGGGCCTGGTCCGCGGTCACTTCCACACCGCCTGCCGGATGCTGGACAGCCTGACCGCCCCGCCGGAGCCGCAGGAGGTGCCGGCGTTCTTCGTCGCCACCGAGGACGGTCGTGGCGGCGCCCAGCCCGACGAGGTGACGATCCAGATTCCGGGCCTGCCGGAGTCGGGTACCGCCCAGTGTTCCGTGTGGGCCGGTGACGGTTCGCACCGCCTGCCGATGATGGAGCGGGCCAACCAGACCCCCGCCTTCGACTCGGTGCGCATCGACGTCAACTGAGCTGACGTGCCGG
Source organism: Micromonospora sp. NPDC005710 (assembly GCF_040630995.1). Taxonomy (NCBI): domain Bacteria; kingdom Bacillati; phylum Actinomycetota; class Actinomycetes; order Micromonosporales; family Micromonosporaceae; genus Micromonospora; species Micromonospora sp. NPDC005710. The sequence continues at coordinate 65,603 of NZ_JBEXYP010000019.1, forward strand.
CGGCGGCCGGCCACCCCTGGGGACGACCCGGGGTGGCCGGCCGCCGCCTCGCCACTGGTGCCCGGACACACGACGGGGCCCCACCGTTTGCGGTGGGGCCCCGTCGAAGTCGGGTCAGCGGCTCTTGTACGCCTCGACGACCTCGACCGGGATCCGACCCCGCTCGGAAATCTTGTAGCCGTTCTTGACGGCCCATTCCCGGATGGCCCGGTTCTGCTCCCGATCCATTCCCGCGCCGGCGGGTCGCCCCGGCCGTCGGACCGATCGGGCACTCTCCACCGGACCGCGCCCGATCCGCCGACCCGCATTGATGTACGGATCGAGCGCCTTGCGCAGGACGCCCGCATTTTCGTCGGAGACATCGATCGTGTAGGCCACGCCGTCGAGACTGAACTCAACCGTCCGGTCGGCCTTCCCACCGTCGAGGTCGTCGGTCAGGACCGTGATTACTTTTCTCGCCATTGCCGATTACTCCCTGTGTGCGGCGGGATGTGTCCAAAGTCTGACCTATCACCCCGGTAATCCGCAACAATATGCCTTCCATTCATTCGGCGCGTCGCGATTCCGTTACCTGGCAAAACCGTGAATCAGTCCGGTGACGAAGCCTCATTCCCCGAGGATGCCGCGGTGACCGGCGACGGCGGCCGCCTCGGCGCGGTTCGAGACCCGCAACTTTCGCAGCAACGCGGCGGTCATCCGTTTCACAGTCCGTTCGGAGACGTGCAGTTCTTCGGCGATGTCGACGGTGCAGCGGCCGGCGGCGATCGCCCGCAGCAGCCGCCGTTCCTCGCCCTCCAGGTCGACGGGCGCGAAATGGGTGGGCCGCAGCATGGCGCGCAGCAGTTCGGCAGGCAGCACCGCCCAGCCGTCGAGGATGGCCAGCAGCGGAGGCAGCAACTCCTCCGGTTCGCTGGTCTTGGGCAGGAAGCCCTCGGCGCCGGCCCGCAGTGCCTCCACCGCCGGCCCGGGATCGGTGGAACCGGACATCGCGACCACCCGTACGCGAGGGGTGGTCCGCCGGATCGCGGCCACCGCCCGGACGCCGCCGGGCGGCGGCATGTGCAGGTCGACCAGCGCCAGGTCGGGGCGGCAGTTGCTGACCAGCGCCGCCGCCGCGGCGGCGTCACCGGTCGAGGCGACCACTTCGGCGCGGCCGTCGGTGGTGATCGGGAGCAGCAACTCCAGGCCGCGGACGAAGAGGGGGTGATCGTCGACGACGACGAGTCGCAAGGTGGAGGCTCCCGGCATGTCTGCGCCGTTCCCCAGCGGGTACCGATCATGCGGGTTCGCACCAGACGAGAGGAGTCGGGTGGATGCGCGTACGGCACGGTTTGCGGGACCTCCTGCGAGGGTTGCGGCCCATCGAGCCGACCTGGGGCGGGAGTCGACCCGCGGCGGCCGATTCGGATTTGCTGCTGAGGGTGCTGTGCCACGAGTTCCGCACGCCGATCAGCACCCTGACCTCGCTGACCCGCGCGCTCGCCGACGAGCGTCGCGAGCTGACGGGCGACGACCGGCGGGCGTTGAGTGAGCTGGCCCGCGACCAGGCCGCCCACCTGCAGAGCCTGCTGCGCGACGCGACGGCCGGCACCGGAGTCCTGACGCTGCCGCCGCGTCCGGAGCCCGCCGTCGCGCTGGCGGGCATCCTGCGGGAGGCCGCCGCGCTGGTGCCGGCCGGCCGACGGCGGGCGCGGACCACCCGGCGGGCGGCCTCCTGTCCGGTGCCGGCCGGACGCACCCGACAGGTCCTTGTCAACCTGGTGCAGAACGCGTTGCGGCACGGGCCGCCGGACGGGCAGGTCGGTCTGTACGCCACGGTGCGTGGTCCCGATCTGAGCATCCTGGTCACCGACGAGGGTCGGGTCGACGACGCGCTGCTCGTCGCGCTGCGGCGTCCGGCGCCGGCGGTCGGAATGACCGGGCTGGGTCTGTGGATCGTCCGGCAGCTCGTCGCGACGGACGGGGGAGCGTTGCGGGCGCACCGGCTTCGGCCCCGGGGCGTGGCGCTGGAGGTCCTGCTGCCGATGGCGCGCCCGCCGCGCTGACCCGGCCGGGACACCCGTTGGCCGACTTCCACCTGAACGTTCACCGCCGAGGCGCAGGGCCGTCTCCAGGTGGCCCGGTTGTTCCACCTGACCGACGGCCCCGGCATCAAGCAGATGCTGCGCTTCCTGCTGGCCGGCGGGCGAGTGGTCTGGGTCACAGGCCGGAACAAGGGGAACGCTTTGTTACTTGAGTGAGACACGCTCAACTAACGCGAGGTGTTCGATGGCAACTCTTCCGGTACTTCCCCTGACCGACGCCGTGCTGCTGCCCGGCATGGTCATCCCGGTGACCCTCGACCCGACCACCCAGGCCGCTATCGACGCGGCGCGGGCGACCGGCGACCGCAAGCTGCTGGCCGTGCCGCGCATCGACGGCGAGTACGGGCCGGTCGGCGTGGTCGCCACCATCGAGAAGGTCGGCCGGCTGCCCGAGGGTGAGCCCGCCGCCGTCATCCGTGGCCTCTCCCGGGCCCGGATCGGCTCCGGCGTGCCCGGCCCCGGCGCCGCCCTCTGGGTCGAGGCGACCGAACTCGACGAACCCGCCTACGCCGGCCGGGCCCGCGAACTCGCCCGCGAGTACCGCGCACTGGTGACCTCCGTGCTCCAGCAGCGGGGCGCCTGGCAGGTCATCGACGCGGTGGAGCGGATGACCGACCTCTCCGAGCTGGCCGACTCGGCCGGCTACGCGCCCTGGCTGACGCTGGAGCAGAAGACCGAACTGCTCGCCGCGCCGGACGTCACCGCCCGGCTGGAGCTTCTCGTTGGCTGGGTGAAGGACTACCTGGCCGAGCAGGAGGTCACCGAGCAGATCAACAGTGACGTCCGCGAAGGGCTGGAGAAGTCCCAGCGCGAGTTCCTGCTCCGTCAGCAGCTCGCCGCCATCCGCAAGGAACTGGGCGAGGACGAGCCGGACGGCTCCGCCGACTACCGGTCCCGGGTGGAGTCCGCCGAGCTGCCCGAGAAGGTCCGCGAGGCGGCCATGCGCGAGGTCGGCAAGCTGGAGCGGGCCAGTGACGCCTCCCCGGAGGCCGGCTGGATCCGTACCTGGCTGGACACCGTGCTCGAAATGCCGTGGGGCACCCGTACCGAGGACAACACCGACCTGGCCGCGGCCCGGGCGGTGCTCGACGCCGACCACGCCGGCCTGGCCGACGTGAAGGACCGCATCCTGGAGTACCTGGCGGTGCGCAACCGGCGGGCCGAGCGCAACCTCGGCGTCGTCGGCGGCCGCGGCTCCGGTGCGGTGCTGGCCCTCGCCGGCCCTCCCGGCGTCGGCAAGACCAGCCTCGGCGAGTCCGTGGCGCGGGCGCTCGGGCGTAACTTCGTCCGGGTCTCGCTCGGCGGCGTCCGCGACGAGGCGGAGATCCGCGGGCACCGGCGCACCTACGTGGGGGCGCTGCCCGGTCGGATCGTCCGCGCGCTGCGCGAGGCCGGTTCGATGAACCCGGTCGTGCTCCTCGACGAGGTGGACAAGCTGGCCGCCGGCTACGCCGGTGACCCGGCCGCCGCCCTGCTGGAGGTGCTCGACCCGGCCCAGAACCACACCTTCCGGGACCACTACCTGGAGGTCGACCTCGACCTGTCCGACGTGCTCTTCCTGGCCACCGCGAACGTGGTGGAGTCCATCCCCGGCCCACTGCTGGACCGGATGGAGCTGGTCACCCTGGACGGGTACACCGAGGACGAGAAGGTCGCCATCGCCCGCGACCACCTGCTGCCCCGGCAGCGGGAGCGGGCCGGGCTGACCGTCGACGAGGTGGGCGTCGCCGACGAGGCTCTCGCGCTGATCGCGGGGGAGTACACCCGGGAGGCAGGTGTGCGGCAGCTCGAGCGGGCCCTGGCCAAGATCCTGCGCAAGGTGGCGGTGACGCTGGCGACGGACCCGACGCCGGTACGCGTCGGCACCGACAACCTCGCCGGTTACCTGGGTCGGCCGAAGTTCACCCCGGAGTCGGCCGAGCGTACGGCGGTGCCCGGCGTGGCCACCGGCCTGGCCGTCACCGGCGCCGGTGGGGACGTGCTCTTCATCGAGGCGACCAGCATGGAGGGCGAGCCGGGGCTGACCCTGACCGGCCAGCTCGGTGACGTGATGAAGGAGTCGGCGCAGATCGCGCTCTCCTACCTGCGCTCCAACGGGCGGCGCTTCGGCATCGACCCGAACGCTCTGGCGGGACGTCGGATCCACGTCCACTTCCCGGCGGGCGCGGTGCCCAAGGACGGCCCGAGCGCCGGCATCACCATGGTCACCGCCCTGGCGTCGCTCGTCACCGGTCGCCCGGTCCGGCCCGAGTTCGGGATGACCGGTGAGGTGACGCTCTCCGGCCGGGTCCTGCCGATCGGCGGGGTGAAGCAGAAGCTGCTCGCCGCGCACCGGGCCGGCCTCACCGAGGTGATCATCCCGGCGCGCAACGAGCCCGACCTGGACGACCTGCCGACCGAGGTGCGCGAGGCGCTGACCGTGCACACCCTGGCCGACGTGGCCGACGTGCTCGCTCTGGCGTTGCGCCCGGCCGACGTGAAGACGCTCGACGGTCCGGCGCTCTTCGCAGTCTGACGTACGACCCGGCAGGCCCTCGCCGTCCACGAGACGGCGGGGGCCTGCCGCTCTGTACGTGTCCCGCCGGACCGTACTGTCGTGCTTGAAAACTCAACTACCTCTCCGCCGTGCGGCGGTACCCCCGGAGGAAACCCCTGTGAACATGGTGCTGTGGATCGTTCAGATCCTGCTCGCCGCCATCTTCGGCGGCATCGGCGTGGTCAAGCTGACCCAACCCAAGGAAAAGCTGCACGAGACGATGGGCTGGACGAAGGCCGCCACGCCGATCCAGGTCAAGGCCATCGGCGCCCTGGAACTGCTCGCCGGCATCGGGCTGGTGCTGCCCGCCCTCACCGGCATCGCCACCGTGCTCACCCCGCTCGCCGCGCTCGGGCTCGTCATCATCATGATCGGCGGCATCGTGGTGCACCTGAACGGCGCGCGGAAGGCCACCGCGCCGGAGCGACGCACGGTGGAGATCCAGGGGATCGTGACGTGCGTGGTGCTGCTCGCCCTCGCCGCGCTGGTGGCCTGGGGCCGCTTCGGCCCGTACTCCTTCTGATCGGAGTCGCGCCGTCGGCGACCGTCGTACTCCGGCGGTCGCCGACGACACGCTCAGCGCTCGTCGCCGCCGCGGTCCCGGCGCACGGTGGCCTTGCGGCCCTTGATCGTGCTCTGCCGCAACCCGGAGATGACCTCGTCGGCCACCCCCTGCGGCACCTCCACCAGCGAGAACCGGTCGGCGATCTCGATCGAGCCGATGTCCCGGCCGCGGATGCCGGTCTCCCCGGTGATCGCGCCAACCAGATCCTGCGGGCGCACCCCGGCGCGTCGACCCAGGCCGACGAAGACCTGGACGGTGTTGCCGCCGGCGGAGCGCGGCCGGCCCCCGCCCCGCCGGTCGCCACCCCGGCCGCCGGTCTCCGGTCGACCCTCGCGCGGTCCGCGCACCGGAGCCTGCGGGATCTCCACCTCGTCGTCGGAGCCCGGCGACGTCACCTCGTGGGCCAGCTTCACGGCCGCGAGGGCGACCTCCATCAGGTCGAACTCGTCGGTGAGTGTCTCGACGATCACCCGGAACGGGTCGAGGTCGTCTTCCAGCAGGCTCTCGCGCAGGGCCGCCTGGGTCAGTTCCAGCCGTCGGGTGCGCATGTCGGCCACGGTGGGGATCTTGTCGATGCTGATCCGCTGGCCGGTGACCCGCTCGATGGTCTTGAGCATCCGGTGCTCACGCGGCTCGGCGAGGGTGATCGCCACGCCCTCGCGGCCAGCCCGACCCACCCGACCGATCCGGTGCACGTACGACTCCGGGGCGGACGGCACGTCGTAGTTGACGACGTGGGTCAACTGCTCGACGTCCAGCCCCCGGGCCGCCACGTCGGTGGCCACCAGCAGGTCGGCGGTGCCCGCCCGCAGCCGGCCCATGACCCGGTCGCGTTGCTCCTGGCTCATGCCACCGTGCAGCGCCTCGGAGCGGTAGCCCCGACCGTTCATCGTCTCGGTCAACCTGTCGACCTCCTCCCGGCTGCGGCAGAACACGATCGCCGCCGTCGGGGACTCCACGTCCAGCACCCGGCCCAGCGCGGCCGGCTTGTGCGCCCGGGTCACGATGTACGCGCTCTGCCGCACCCGGGGCGCCTCACCGGCGACCTGCTGCTCCCGGCCGATCTCGATCCGCACCGGCTCCCGCAGGTGCTGGCGGGCCATCCCGTCGATGCGCGACGGCATGGTGGCCGAGAAGAGCACCGTCTGACGCTGCGCCGGAGCGTGCTCCAGGATCGCCTCGATGTCCTCGGCGAAGCCCATGTCGAGCATCTCGTCGGCCTCGTCCAGCACCACCGTCGCCAGACCGCCGAGGCGCAGGGTGCCCCGGGCGATGTGATCGAGGGCCCGCCCCGGGGTGGCCACCACCACGTCGACGCCGCTGTCCAGTGCGCGCAACTGCCGGCCGATCGGCTGCCCACCGTAGATCGGCAGCACCCGGGCCCCCAGGTCCTTGCCGTAGCGGTGGAACGCCTCGGAGACCTGCACCGCCAACTCCCGGGTCGGCACCAGCACCAGCGCCACCGGGTCGCCGCCCTGACGGTGGGGTGTCATGAGGTTCAGCAGCGGCAGCGCGAACGCCGCCGTCTTGCCGGTGCCGGTGGCCGCCTGACCCAGCAGGTCCCGACCCTCCAGCAGCGGTGGGATGGCTTCCCGCTGAATGGGGGTCGGCTCCTCGTACCCGAGGGCGGAGAGCGCGCCCAGCAGTTCGGCGCGCAGCCCGAGGTCGGTGAAGGCACTCACCTCGTCGGTGCCGTCGGGGGTGGCGTCAGTCGGTGCGTCGTGCTGTGCAGGTGCGGAACTCATGCGTCAAGCTTTTCATCACGCCGTCCGGGCCGTTGCGGCGACTGCCACAAGAGCGGTCGCCGAGCTCGTTCCGCGACCCCGGCGGCGGGGCATCGGTCAGGCCTCGGTGGTGAGGATGGCCAGCACCATCACCCCGGCGAGGGCCACGTCGAGCACCACGCAGAACTCGGCGTACCCGCGCGGCACCACCCGGCCGGTGCGGTGGTTGACGAGGTCCCAGCCGGCGTGCGTCAGCCACCCCAACGCCACCAGCCACGCGGCCGTCCGCCCCCCGACCGCGACGGCGACAAGCGTCAGGGCGCCCCAGGCGACCAGACCGGCGACCTGGATGGCGAGCACGCGGCGCCCGCCCAGCTTGCGGCGGGCCGCGCCGATCAGCAGGTAGCCGCCGGGCAGCACCAGCATCGTCCACGGGCTGAGCACCGTCGGGTCGACCCACATGTCCACCGTCAGCAGCAGCGCCAGCCCGCTCGGCCAGTGGCGGGCGAGCGCCACCACTGCCGGATGCCGGCGGATCGGCACCGGCGTCTCGTGCCGATGACGCACCGCCACCAGCACCATGGCCGGCACCATCAGCAGATGACCGCCGAGCATCAGGGCGTCGGCACCCACCAGGCCCGCCCACCACGGCACGAGCAACAGCAGGAACGGTACGTACATCGCGGCGGCCATCTCGACGACCCCACGCCAGTGGTGCGCCCGGTAGCGCATCCACACCGTCATCCCGACCGTCATGTTCGTCGCCATCACCAGTGCGGCGACGTCCGGCCGGGCCAGCGCGTCGCCGACGCCCAGGGCGGCGCCCGTCACCTCCCACAACGGCCCGAGCAGCACCATCCCGGCGACCATCGCCAGTGCCATCTCGGCCAGGTGCCACAGCAGCCGCCGCCTGCTGCTGGTCGGGGCCGCGGTGGCGGTGGCGGTGGGCAGGGGGGCGCGTGACGGTAGGGCCGTGACGCTGTCCGCGTACATCCTGGTGTTTTCCATACCTCGACCCTGCCGGTGCCCCCGGTGCGGCCGGCAGCCCCGATCGTCACGGGAAAACCGTGCGGACCGCACGGTCCGACCATGACAGTTCGCACTGGTGGACAGTGCCGGGGTTGGTCCTAGGATCGATGCGTGGCGAGCGAAGCGGTGACACCCCGGGCGGACCGCCGGCTGCGCCGCGCCCGGCAGGCGACGCTCGCGTCGCTGGCCACCGGCGTCTGGGCGAGCGTCCTGCTTCCGGCCGTCGGCCTGACCCACGAACCCGACCAGGGCCGGGTGGCGCTCGGCGCGGTCGGCGTCCTCGCCTTCGTGATCACCCAGACCGTCGTCCTGTACGCGGCGGTGACGCCGTGGCTCGACCCGCGCTGGCGCCGTCGGGCCGAGCTGGGCCTGGTGGCGGTGGCGGTGGCGACCGTTCCGCTGGTGGGTCCGGTGGCGGCCGGCAGGTGGCCGACGTGGGCCTGGCTCGGCGCGGCACTCATCGGCATGACGCCGCTGCTGGTGCGGTGGCGGGTCGCGGTGGCGGTGGCGGTCGGCGTCCTCGCGGTGTCGGTGGCGGTGGCGTTCTGGACCGGCGGCTCCGTTGCGCGCCACCTCGTCGTGACCGGTGGGATCGGGGTGGCCGTCGCCGCGGTCAACGGGTTCCAGGTCTGGTTCTGGGGCCTGCTCGTGGAAGCGCGGCAGGGCCAGGCCGCCCAGGCCCGGCTGGCCGCCGCCGAGGAGCGGCTGCGCTTCGCCCGCGACGTGCACGACGTGCTGGGGCACCACCTCACTGTGATCGCGTTGAAGGCCGAACTCGCCGCGCGGCTCGCCGCCGTCGACCCGGACCGGGCCGGGCGGGAAGCCGCCGAGGTGCAACGCCTGGCCGCCTTCGCGCTGGGCGAGGTGCGGGAGACGGTGCACGGCTACCGGGCCGTGGACCTCGACGAACAGCTCGCCGCTGTGGTGGGGGTGCTGCGCTCCTGCGGGGTGCGGTGCACTGTTCTGCCGCTGCCGGTGGACCTGCCACAGCCCGCCGCCGTCGAGTTGGCGGCGGTGCTGCGCGAGGCGAGCACGAACGTGCTGCGGCACAGCCGGGCCGACTGGTGTCGGATCCGCATCGACCGGGAGGATGACGTGGCCAGGATGACGGTGGCCAATGACGGCGCCGACGGCGGTGGCCCGGACGCGCACAGCCACGGCCTGCGCGGGCTGGCCGAACGGCTCGCCGCTGCCGGGGGCGAGTTACGGGTCCGTCGGGAGGACGCGATCTTCACCCTCGAAGCCACAGTGCCGGCGGCGTCGTGATCCGCGTCCTGCTCGCCGACGACGAGGATCTGATCCGGGTCGCCGTCGCCGCGCTGCTCGGCCTGGAACCGGACATGGAGGTGGTGGCGCACGCCTCCGACGGGCCGACAGCCGTCACCGCGGCCCTGGCGCACCGCCCCGACGTGGCGGTGCTGGATCTGGAGATGCCCGGCCTGGACGGCATCGCGGTGGCCGCCGAGCTGACCCGGGTTCGACCCGACTGCGCGGTGGTAGTGCTCACCGGGCAGGGTCGGCCCGGTCACCTGCGCCAGGCGCTGACCGCCGGTGCCCGGGGGTTCCTGCCCAAGGGTGCGCCGGGTGGGGCGCTCGCCGACGTGATCCGCCGGGTGCACGGCGGCGGCCGTTACGTCGACCCGTCGCTCGCCGCCGACGCGTTGACCCTTCCCCCGTGCCCGTTGACCCCCCGGGAGCTGGAAACGCTGCGGCTGGCCGAGGTCGGTGCCCCGGTCGCGGTGATCGCCAGGCGGGTACACCTGTCCACCGGCACCGTGCGTAACCATCTGTCCGCCGCCGTGCAGAAGCTCGGCGCCGCCGACCGGGCCGAGGCGGTGCGCACCGCACGGGACAACGGCTGGCTCTGAGCATCGCCGTCGGCGTCGTCCCGGTAGCGTGTCGAGGTGCGTACGGTGGAGTTGGTCTGCTCGCCCGGTCTGGAGGTCGCGGTCCGGGCGGTCTGGGGTCGACTGGCCGCCGCCGGGTTGCCGAGCCTGGCCCGCAACATCCATCCGACCAACCGGCCGCACCTCACCCTCGCCGCCGTCGACGAGTTCCCGCCCGGTGTCGAACATCGCCTGATTGAGCTGTTCGACGCGGCGCTGCCGGTGCCGGTGACGCTCGACCGGGTCGTCGTCCTCGACGGCAGCGCCCCACTGGTCTGGCTCGTTCGACCCACTCCGGCGCTGACCGCACTGCACGCCGCCGTCTGGGACGTCCTCGCCGAGGCCGACGGACACCGCCCGTGGCACGCGCCGGACGCCTGGGTGCCGCACCTCAGCCTGGCCCTGCGGTTCCGCAACGCCGACCTGAGGATGGCCCGCGCCGTCACCGGTGGGCAGCGCCCGACGGGCGATTTCGACGCCGCCCGCAGCTACGACGGCACGGACCGGACGGTGACCGCGTTGAGCCGTCGCGGATGACCACCGTCGCGCGGCCGCACCACCAGCCCGAGCGTCTTCGTCCACGTGAGGGAGGCCCCCCGGGTAGTCGTTCACCGGCCCGGCGCCTGCCTTCCTAGACTGGGGCGATGAGCGTTGGGACCGACGGTCGGGGGATGGCCGAGCTGGCGGCCCTGTTGGCCGACGGCACCCGCGCCGGGATGTGCGTGGCGCTGCTCGACGGGCGGGCGTGGACCGCCGGTGAGCTGGCCCGGCGCGCCGGGGTCGCCCCGTCGACGGCAAGCGACCACCTCACCCGACTCGTCCGGGCCGGGTTGCTCGTCGAGGAACGGCAGGGCCGACACCGTTACCTGCGGCTGGCCGGGCCGTCGGTGGCCCAGTTGATCGAGGATCTGGCTGGGCACGCCCCGGCCGCGCCCACACCGACCGGGTCGCTGCGCGCGGCGACCGTCACCGCCTCCCTGGCGTACGCCCGGACCTGCTACGACCATCTCGCGGGGCGTCTCGGTGTGCTGATGTACGACGCGCTGCTGCGCGAGCGCCGGCTCGACCGGTCCAGCGGGCTGGCGCTGACGCCCGACGGGTGGGCCTGGGCGGCCGGGTTGGGCGTACCCGTGGAGGTGCTGCGTGCCGCCCGCCGCCCGGTGGTTCGCGACTGCCTCGACTGGACCGAACGGCACCAGCACCTCGCCGGGGCGCTCGGCGCGGCGCTGTGCCGCCGCTTCACCGACCTGGGTTGGATCAGCCAGGGCACCGGCCGCGCCGTGCGTCTCACTTCCCGCGGCCGCCCTGGGCTGGCCGCCGCCCTGGCCATCCCCGAACACACCCTCGACCCGCCGGCAGCCCCGCCGGCCACGAGCGGCCGCGCCTGACCGGCGACCGCGGCGGGATCGTTCGGTCCGGGGCGAACGGTTCGCGCCCTACGGTCGGGCGGTGACTGACACCTGGCCTGTTGTCGCGCCCGCCCCCGGAACCCCCACGTGTGGGCCGCCCTCGTTCGCGTCGGAGCGCGGTTGGTGGGTGACCCGGCACGCGGACGTGCTTGCGGCGCTGACCGACCCGGCGTTCCAGGTGCCGTCCGTCGACAGCGGCCCGCCCGGCACCCTCGCCTGGCTGCGCGCCACGGTCAGCCGGTTCAGCCCACCCGAGCGGCACGCCGAGCGTCGGGCGGTCGCGGCGGTGGCGCTCGCCACCGTGGACCCGGACGAGCTGCGGGACGACGCGGCACAGCTGACCGGGGCCGTCCTCGACCGCGCCGGCGACCGCGTCGACGTGATGCGGGACCTGGCCCGGCCGGTGCCGCTACGGGCGTTGGCCGATCGCCTCGGCTTCGCTGATCCGGCAGCCGCCGGTACGGCGGTCGCTGTCGTCGCGGCGGCGTACCACCCGGGGGTGGATCCGGCGTTGACCGCGCGGGCCGACCATGCGGTCGCGGCGCTGCTGGCGCTCGCGCCGCCGGCCCTGCCGGAGGTACTGGCGAACCTGATCGGTCTGCTGGTCCAGACGTGCGACGCGACAGCCGGCCTGATCGGCGCCGCCGCCCATCACCTGCTGCCCCCGGGTGGTGCGCCGACCGCGGCGCGGACCGCCGACCTGCTGGCCGAGGTGCTGCGGCTCGACCCGCCGGTCCGGGCCACCCGACGGGTCACCGTCGTCGGGGTACGCCTGGGCGGGCGGGACCTGCCTGAGGGCAGCCCCGTGCTGCTGCGCTTCGACGCGGCCAACCGTGACCCGCTGGTGTTTCCCGAGCCTGCGGCGTTCCGGCCCGGTCGGCCCGGTGCCGGGCTGTTGACCTTCGGGGCGGGGGAGCGGGGCTGTCCGGGCGACCGGCACGCGCTGGCGCTGGCCACCGGGGTGTTCGACGCGCTGCGGGGCCGCTGCCGGCGCGGCCCGAACCCGTTGCGGCACGAACCGCACCCCACCCTGCGGGTGCCGACGAGTCTGGAGGTGAGCATCCGATGACCGACAGTCGTGCCGCGTTCCACGCCCTGCACCGGGCCGGCCACCCGCTGCTGTTGCCCAACGCGTGGGACCACGCTTCGGCCGCCGCGCTCGCCGCGCGTGGGCATCCGGCCATCGGCACCACCAGCCTCGGTGTCGCCGCGACCGCCGGCCTGCCCGACGGCGTGGCGGCCACCGCTGTGGAGACCCTCGCGCTGGCCCGCCGGCTGGCTCGGCTGCCGGTGCTGCTCACTGTGGACGTGGAGGGCGGGTTCAGCGACGACCCGGCGGAGGTCGCTGGGTACGTGGCGGAGTTGGCCGGTCTCGGCGTGGTCGGGATCAACCTGGAGGACGGTCGCGCCGACGGCACCCTCGTCGACACCGAGGTCACCGCTGCCAAAGTCGCGGCGGTGAAGGCGGGAGTGCCGGAGGTGTTCATCAACGCCCGCACGGACACGTGGTGGCTCGGGGTGGACGACCCACTGCCGCGGACCCTTGCTCGCGCTCACGCCTACCGGCTGGCCGGTGCCGACGGGATCTTCGTGCCCGGGACCGTCGACCTGGCCGTCCTGCGCGTCCTCACCGAGCGGATCGACGCTCCGGTGAACGCGCTGTACCAGCCGGGCGGGCCGGGGTTGACCGAGTTGGGCAGGGCCGGGGTGGCCCGGGTCAGCACCGGCTCGCTGCTGTTCCGGGCCGCGCTGGGCGCCGCCCTCACCGCAGCCGACGCCGTCCGCCTCGGCGGGTCCGCCGCACCGACGCGACTGCCGTCGTACGCCGAGGTGCAGGCCCTGGTGCCGGCGGACGGCGACTGACGGTGGTGGCCAGCGCCCGGTCCACTCTGACGGATGCGTCATCCACGCACCCTTCGAGGGGAGATAGGAGGAATGTTCGGTCCGGTCCGGTCCTGATGATTACGGTGTGTTTCAGGGCGAACCACCCAGTGCCGTGACCGGAGAGAGGGACCCGTCATGCGAGTGCCCAGCCGTAGCCCGGGACAGCAGCCCGGTTCGCCTCCGCAGCCCACCGCTCCGGCCCGCCGTCGCCCCTCCGGCGCGACCCCCCGCCGCGTTCCCGCCGCCGCCCCCGACCTGGCCGCCTACCGGGCCGCCGTCGCCGAACTGTTGGTCGAGGTCGGCGCCCTGGCCGACGCGGCGAGCACCCGGGCCCGGCAGGTGCTCATCGACGAGCGACTGCGCGAGCCGGCGCTCGCCGCGGTCCTCGACGCCACCCCGCAGGGGCTGATCGGCGCGCGCGAGACGCTGCTGTTGGAGATGGCCCGCTACCAGCCGAACGACCGCACCTCGGCGGGTGACCTCGGCGCGCTGGTCCGGATCTACCTGCTCTCCCGCATCGACGTGCTGTGGTGGCAGGACGCCCCGACCTTCGTCACCGACGACCAGGTCAACGGCAGCGCCGAGCTGGTCGACCTGGAGTGGCTGCGTCGCCGCGACCTGCTGCGCTTCCGCTATCAGCAGCAGCCCGCCACCATCCTGGGCCGGGCCGCGCGCGGGCTGCGTCGCCGGCTGCGCCCCGACGCCACCCCGCGCACCGCCGGGCTGCTGTTCCGCCGCGCCCGGCGTGAGGTGGTGGCGCTGCTCAACGACATCGGACGGGAGTTCACCGCCGCCGCGCCGCCGGCCACCCCGCCGCTCTGGGTCACCAGCCTGGTCCGCAGCGCCGAGCACCAGTACCGGCTGCGCCGCCTGGGCTACGCGGCGATGCTGCCCAGCGGGCACTGCCTCGGCTACTCGGCGGACGTCGAGCTGGCCTGGTTCGAGCGTTTCGGCGCGCGGGACACCCTGGCGGAGCTGCTGCTGAGCCGGCAGGAGGCCGGCGAGCTGAGCGTCATCGACGAGGGGCAGGCCTGGCACCTGTGTCTCGCGCCCACCGCCCGGCGTCGCCTGCGCCGGGCGTACGAGGCCGAGATGGGGGTCTGAGCCGGTGTGCGGCATCGCGCTGAGCATCGGCCCGGAGGCCGACCCGGCGACCTTCCGGCGAATGCTCACCGCCCTGGCCCCGCGCGGCGAGGTCACCGAGACCCGGTCCGAGAGCGGGCTGCTCGCCGGCACCCGCCGGCTGCGCGTCGTGGACCGGGACCGGGCGGTGCAGCCGTGGACGTCGACCGACGAGCGGTGGCTGCTCTGCTTCAACGGCGAGATCTTCAACTACCGGGAGTTGCGGGCGCAACTGACCCGCCTGGGGCAGGCCTTCCGCACCGAGAGCGACACCGAGGTGCTGCTCGCCGCGTTCCAGCAGTGGGGCGAGGCGGCGGTGACCCGGCTCCGCGGTGAGTACGCCTTCGCGGTCGTCGAACGGGCCACCGGCCGGGCGTACCTGGCCCGCGATCCACTCGGGGTCAAGCCGTTGTACTGGTCCCGTCGGCCCGGCTGCCTGCACCTCGCCTCCGAGGTCAAGGCGCTCGTCGGGCACGGCGCCCCGATCGCCGAGGTGCCGCCCGGGCACCACGGTTGGGCCGAGGTGGACGGGCACGTCCGCCTGAGCCCGTACGTCGACCTGCTCACCATCGGTGACGGCCTGCCGGTCATCGACGACCCGGACGAGGCCGCGCTGCTGGTCCGCGCCGCGCTCAGCGACGCGATCCGGATGCGGGTGGAGACCGACCTGACCGTCGGGGTGGTGCTCTCCGGTGGCCTGGACAGCTCGTTGACCCTGCGGCAGGTGCGGGACATCCACCCGGACTGCGTCGCGGTGACAGTCGGAGTGGCGGACAGCCCCGACGTGGCGTACGCCCGGCGGCTCGCCGCCGACCTCGACGTGCCGCACGTGGTGGTCGAGCTGCGTCCGCGTGACATCCGGCTCGCCGACGTCCGCGAGGCCATCCGGATCTCCGAGTTGACCGAGTACGGCGACATCATCAACGCTGTCGTGTCGGTGCCGATCTTCCGGCGGCTCCGCGACCTGGGCATCAAGGTGGTGCTGACCGGCGACGGCTCCGACGAGCTGTTCGGCGGGTACCCGATGTACCACCAGGTGGGCCCGGCGGCGTCCCGCAGGCTGTTCCTGCACCGGATCCGCAACCTGTGCCGCACCGAGTTGCAGCGCGTCGACCGTGCCGCCATGGGACACGGGGTGGAGGCCCGGGTGCCGTTTCTCGACCTCAGCGTGGTGGAACTGGCGATGCGGCTGCCGCTGGACCTGAAGCTGCGCGACGGGCAGGAGAAGTGGATCGTCCGCCGGGCGTTCGCGGACGTGCTGCCCGACTACATCCTCCGCCGTCCGAAGAACCCGATGTCGTACTCGTCGGGGTTGCACGAGCGGGTCCGGCTGTACAAGCCGCTCTTCGCCCGGCTGCACCGCTCGTTCGGATACGACCTGCAGGAGCCGGTCCGCCGGGACTTCGACACGGTGCTCAGCCGCTGCGACAACGACCTGGACCGGGCCATCGCCGCGGGGCTGACCCGCACCGACTACACGGTCCTGGAGCATGCCCGCGACCTGGTCGGCGCGGCCAAGTGGAACGCCGCCCCGATGGTCCGTCGGCTGGTCGGCCCGCGCCCGGCCCGGCACTGACTGCCGCCTGCGCCGCGTCGCGACGATCGCCGGATCAGGTCACCAGCAACAGCGCGCCGACCGCGGCGAGCGTCGCGGTGACCGCGAGCAGGGTGCTGGTCAGCACGAACCGGGTCACCGGCACCGCCACCCGGGCCGCCCGGCAGCGCTCGAACCAGAGCAGGGTGGCCAGCGACGCCCAGGGGGCGGCCAGCGGGCCGACGTTGGTGCCGATCAGCAGGGCCAGCAGCCGGGTGTGGTCACCGGTGGGCAGCACCGACTCGCCGGCCAGGTAGGCGGGCAGGTTGTTCACCGCGTTGGCGAGCAACGCTCCCGTGCCACCGGCGCGCAGCGCACCCCACGCGCCGCCGTCGTCACCGAGCAGGGTGCCGACCAGGTCGTCGAGCCCGTGCCGGCCGAGGGTCTGCACGACCAGGAACAGGCCGGTGACGAAGAACAGCAGGCGCACCGGCACCAACCCGGGGCGCAGCGTGGCGCGGGAGCGGACCAGGAACCCGACAAGCACCAGCGCGAGCGCGACGGTGGAGGCGATCTCGATCTCCACGCCGGCGAGGATGCCGGCGACGAAGATCAGGCAACCGGCGAGCGCCGTACGGTGCAGCACCGGGTCGGGTGGCACGTGCCGGGTCGGCGGGACGAAACGTCCACCGGCGGGCCGCTCCCGCCGCCACCACCCGAACCAGAGCAGCGCCATGGTGACCGTCACGGCGGCGAGCTGCGGCACCGCCATCCGGGCCGCGTACGCCAGGGGTGCCAGCTCCACCCGGTCGGCGGCGAGCAGGTTGGTCAGGTTGGAGACCGGCAGCAGCAGGCTCGCGGTGTTCGCCAGCCAGACGGTGGTGACGGCGAGCGGGGCGGCGGGGATCCGCAGGTTCCGGGCCAGCGCGAGCAGCACCGGGGTGAGCAGGACGGCTGTGGTGTCGAGGTTGAGCACGAGGGTGGTCAGCGTGGCGAGTCCGCCGCAGAGCAGGAACAGGGCCGCCCAACTGCCCCGGGAGGCGATCGCCAGTCGGCTGGCCAGCACGTCGAAGACACCTGCCACGGCGGTCAGTTCGGCGAGCACGATCACGGTGCCGAGGAACAGCAGCAGGGGCAGGATCCGGTGCAGGGTGGCGGTGGTCTCCGCGCGGGGGAGTAGACCGCTCAGCGCGCAGGCCGTGCCGACCACGGCGAGGAAGGCCGCCACCAGGTCCAGCGGGTGGGGCCGCCGGCGTGTGGTCGGTTCGGGCGGGGCGGCAGGTGTCACATCTGCTCACGTTGGCACAGCCCCTTGTCGGCTGCCTGGTAACCCCGTGCGCTGGTGACCGGCCCCACCGTTTGCGCGAGTTGCGGGCGGCGCGACGCCGCTCCCGCCCGGACGCGGCCGGGCCCGGCCCCCGAGGATGGGGGGACCGGGCCCGGCGTCGTGCGAGGTGCCTACCAGCTGAGGTAGCTGGGCTGGGTCTGCACGTTGAGCTCCGGGTAGCGGATCAGCTTGGCCGTCCAGGTACGCCAGTCGTTCAGCTCCAGGACGTCCAGGCCCTTCACCATGTCGTTGGAGTAGATGTGGCCGTTGTAGTAGTACGCGGACCAGGTGCCGCCGCCGACGAACGTGTCGGCCGAGAGCGGGCCGCGCTCCCAGAAGGCGATCTCCTTCGGGTTGGCCGAGTCGGTGAAGTCGAACACCGAGATGCCACCCTGGTACCACGCCTGGACCATGATGTCCTTACCGAGCACCGGGATCAGCGAGCCGTTGTGCGCCACGCAGTTCTCGGTGTCGGCGTTCGCCCGGGGGATCTTGTAGTAGCTGCGGAAGGTCATCGTCCGGGCGTCGCCGCGGCCGGTGACGTCGTAGATGGCGTCCGCGCCCCGGTTCGGGCCGACGGCCTCGTTGCAGGTCGCCGCCCCGCCACCACCCAGCTCGTCGGTGAAGATCACCTTGGTGCCGGAGTTGTTGAAGGTGGCCGAGTGCCAGAACGCGAAGTTGACCTCGTCCCGGACCCGGTTGATGACCCGGGGCGCCTCGCGGTTCTTGATGTCGAGCAGGATGCCGTCACCCATGCAGGCGCCGGCGGCCAGGTCCTTCGACGGGTAGGCGGTGATGTCGTGGCAACCGGTGGTCGCCGAGCCGGTGTCGCTGCCGGGGAAGCCGCCGTCCGGGAAGAGGTTCGGCGTCGCGACGACTGCCGCGTCGGTCGGCTTCTTCACCGGCACCTTGATGATGGAGATGGAGTCGTGTGGCGGCTGGCAGTCCGGGAACTCGGCCCGCGGGCTGTACGACGAGACGTACAGGTAGACGGCCTTGCGGTCCTTGCCCGGCACGAGGGTGTGGGTGTGTGAGCCGCAGGCCGTCTCGACGGACTTGATGTATCGCGGGTTGGCCTTGTCCTTGATGTCGAAGACCTTGATGCCCTCCCACGACTCCTTCACGTTCGCTCCCTGCGTGGTGCTGTTGCAGGAGTCGTCGCTGCGGGACGAGTCGGTGGAGAGGAAGAGCAGGTCACCGTGGACGGAGATGTCGTTCTGCGACCCCGGGCAGAGCACCCGGGCCTTGACCGTCGGGGCGCTGGGCCGCGAGATGTCGTAGATGACGAAGCCGTTGTAGTTCCCGGCGAACGCGTACTTGCCCTGGAAGGCGATGTCGCTGTTCGTCGCGTCCAGCGGGGCGACCTTCGGCAGGTTGGCGATCTGGCGCAGGTTGGGGCTGCTCACGATCTCGTCGACGCCGGGGATGGTGTTGGTGAGCGCGGGAGCCGTGGCCGCCTGCGGCACCGTCTGGGCGTTGCTCGCCGGGGCGACGAGGGCGCTGGCGACGAGGAGGCCGGTCGTGGCGACCGCCACGACACGCAGTTGTCGTAACCGTGGCTTGTGGAGTCTGATCATCGGCGGGGCCCTTCGCAAGGGGGAGACGATTGTTGACACGTTACCGTCCGACGAAGATCGTCGATGTGAGCCGGATCACATGAATGTGGGTTCTTCAATGGATAGCATCGCGATGACCTCGACTGCAGGGAGTGGCCCATGACCAACCGCCGCGCACGCACCCTGGCGGTCGTCACACTGGCTCTCGCATTGCCCCTCGTGGTGTTCGTGATGATCCGCCTCGGCGACGACACCGGCACGGGCACCCGACGGCCGGTCTCCGCACCCGCCACCTCCGCCGCGTCGCCGACGGTCAGCCCCGTCCCCACCGACCTGACCGTCATCGCGCCCGGCCGTCCGGGCGAGACGGCGGCCACCCGCCCCGCGCACGAGGTCAGCGACGCCGGCCCCGCCCCGCACAACTCGCTGGACGTCTGGTTCGTCCGGATGATGATCCCGCACCACGCGCAGGCCCTGGCGATGGCGGAGCTCGCCCCCGACCGGGCCGCCGACCCCGACGTCCGGGCCATCGCCGACCGCATCCGGGCCAGCCAGGGGCCGGAGATGGGCATGATGCGCGGCTGGCTGCAGACCCGTGGCCTCCCGGCGGAGGAGCGGGGGCACGACCACGGCACCATGCGGGGCATGCAGTCACCCGAGGCGATGCGGCAGCTCGCCGCCGTCCGTGGCGCGGACTTCGACAGGCTCTTCGTCCAGATGATGACCGCACACCACAAGGGCGCCATCGAGATGGCCACCAACCTGCTGACCGTCGGCTCCGACCTGACGCTCAACGAGTTCGCCAACTCCGTCGCCACCGAACAGACCGTCGAGATCGACCGCATGCGCGAGATCCTCAGCCGCTGAGCCCCGTGCGGGCTGCGAGAGCCGAACCTCCCGGCACGTACGCTGGGTGACCGTGAGGACCACCCTGTTCGGCCGTCCGCTGCGCGGCGTCGCCTTCGACGTGGCAGTCGCCGCCCTGGTGGTGCTCCTCTCCCTGGCCGCGGCCGTCAACCAGCCGGGTGGTTGGGCGGCCACCGCCGTCGGCGTGGGGATGGCGGTGGCGCTGCTGTTCCGCCGCACCCACCCGAGCGCGGTGACGGTGGCCATCGCGGCGCTCGCTCTGATCCAGGTGATCGCCCGCTGGGGTCCGCTCGTCTACGACGTGGCCGTCCTGATCGCGCTCTACAGCGTGGTGAAGTACGGTCGACGTCTGCGCGACGGCGTCCTGGCCGGCGCGGTCGCGGCCGTCGGCGTGCTGCTGGCCGCCGCACAGACCCCGAACGTCATCCAGTGGTGGGTGACCGCGCTGTGGTACGCGCTGGTCACCGGCGCGGTCTGGTTGGTCGCGCTGAACGTGCGAACCCGCCGCCTCTACGTCCTCAGCCTTGAGGAACGGGCCACCACCCTGGAACGGGAGCGGGAGGCGGAGTCCCGGGCGGCCGTCGCCGAGGAGCGCACCCGGATCGCCCGTGAGCTGCACGACGTGGTCGCCCACAGCATGGCCGTGATGATCGTCCAGGCTGACGGCGCCCGGTTCATGCTCGACCGTGACCCCGCCCAGGCGCGTACCGCGGTCAAGGTGGTCGCGGACACCGGCCGGCAGGCGCTGGAGGAGATGCGCCGCCTCGTCGGCGTCCTGCGCGACGCCGGTCCGGCCGGCGCGGACGGCACCGACGGGTTGGCGGTGGCGGCCGACCCCGCGCACCGACGCCTCGCCCTGGCCGAGCTGCCCGAGCTGCTGGCCCGCTTCGACGACGCCGGGCTGCACGTCCGCAGCACCGTCACCGGTACGCCACCGGCCCTGCCCCCGGGCCTGGAGCTGACCGTCTACCGGGTGGTGCAGGAGGCGCTCACCAACGCGCTCAAGCACGCCGGCGTCGGTGCCACCGTCGAGGTCGTCCTGTCGTACACCGCCGACGCCGTCGTGGTCCGGGTGGTCGACGACGGTCACGGCCGTCCGCTGGTCAGCCCGGCGCCGCCCGGCGGTCACGGCCTGCTCGGCATGCGGGAGCGGGTGACCGTGTACGACGGCAGCCTCACCGCCGGTCCCCGGCTGGGCGGGGGCTGGCAGGTCGAGGTCCGGCTGCCGCTACCGTCAGAGCCGGCAACGGAGGTGATCGCGGCATGACGGTCCGGGTAGTGATCGTGGACGACCAGGCGCTGGTTCGCGCCGGGTTCCGGATGGTCCTGGACTCCCAGCCCGACCTGGAGGTCGTCGGGGAGGCCATCGACGGCGCGGACGCCCTGCGGGTGCTCGCCCGCACCGAGGCCGACGTCGTCGTGATGGACATCCGGATGCCCACCATGGACGGGGTGGAGGCGACCCGGCGGCTCTGCGCCGATCGGCCCACCGGTCTCCCTCGGGTGCTGGTGCTGACCACGTTCGACACCGAGGCGGACGCGTTCGCGGCGCTCCAGGCCGGGGCGAGTGGTTTCCTGCTCAAGAACGTCCCGCCGGAGGAGTTGCTGGCCGCCATCCGGGTGGTGGCGCAGGGCGACTCGGTGGTCGCCCCGTCGATCACCCGGCGACTGTTGGACCGGTTCGCCGGGCAGCTCGGCGCCGCCCCGAGCGCCGACCCTCGACTCGCGCAGCTCACCGACCGGGAACGGGAGGTGCTGCTGCTTGTGGCCCAGGGGCTGTCCAACGCGGAGATCGCCGCCCGGGTGCACGTGGCCGAGGCGACGGTGAAGACCCACGTCGGCCGGATCCTGGCGAAACTCCACCTGCGCGACCGGGTCCAGGCGGTGGTCCTGGCGTACGAGAGCGGGCTCGTCACGCCCGGCGGATGACGCCGCGTACGACCTGGGTCGTAGCGGCCGGCGGGTGCACCGCGACCCGGGGTGCACGCCTGGCGAGCGCGTAGGTGGAGGTGCACGGACCGGTGCCGGCCATAGCGTCGGAGGGGTCCGATCCGCCACCCGCTCCGGGAGCCCTCCATGATCCGCCTTACCCTGCGTTCGCTGCGCGCCGAGGCGCTGCGCATGCTGCTCTCGGCGCTCGCCGTCGTGCTCGGCGTCGCGTTCGTCGCCGGCACGATGATCTTCGTCGACGGGATGCGGGCCGGGGCGTACCAGCGGGCCGGCACCTTCGACCGCCACACCGACCTGGGGGTCTACTCGGCCGGCCGGGAGGTGCTGCCGCCAGCTCTTCTCGAGCGGGTGCGGACTGTCGACGGGGTGGCCGCCGCCGCCGGTGAGTTGACCAACACCGCCGGGATCGTCGGTGCCGACGGTCGTCCGGTGCTCGGCTTCACCATGCTCGTCTCCGTTCCCACCGAGGAGGCGTTGCGGTCGTACGACGTGGTCGCCGGCCGCTTGCCCGACCGGGCCGGGGAGGTGGTGCTCGACGCGCCGACGGCAGCCGAGCAGGGCTTTCCGCTCGGCGCGGCGGTGCGGATCGGCGCCACCGGCGGGGCGGCCCGCCCGTACACACTGGTCGGCACCGTCGACGTGGCCGGCACCGCCCGCGATGTCGGCGGTCCCTTCGTCGGCCTGGTCGGGCCGGACGCGCTGGCCCTCACCGGCGAGCGGGGCTACGGCCGGATCATGGTGGCGGCCCGACCGGGCGCCGACGTCGCGGCGCTGACCGGGCGGGTACGCGCCGTGATCGGTGCCGAAGCCACTGTCAAGAGTCGACAGCAGATCCTCGACGAGGCGGTGGAGGACGCGGTCCGTGACGTCGACCAGTTCCGCATGCTGTTGTTGATCTTCGTGGGGATCGCGATCGTGGTGGCCGGTTTCGTGATCGCCAACACCTTCGCGATCGTGCTGGCCCAGCGCACCCGACGGACCGCGCTGCTGCGCCTCGTCGGCGCCACCCGGGGGCAGGTCTTCCGGTCCACGGTGCTGGAGTCGGCAGTGCTGGGCCTGGCCGCCTCCGCGCTCGGCGTGCTGCTCGGGGTGGGCCTCGCCGGCGGGATGCGGCTGCTGCTGTCCCGACTGGACGTGCCGGTCAGCGGAGACCTGACAGTGACGAGCGCGACAGTGCTGACCGGCCTGCTGCTGGGCACCGGCCTCACCGTGTGCGCCGCCCTGCTGCCGGCCTGGCGGGGGACCCGGATCGCGCCGGTGGCCGCGCTCACCGACGCCGCAGTGCAGCCCGGCCGGGGTGCGGGTCGGGTGCGACTGAGCATCGGCGCGGTGGTGCTCGCCGTCGGTGTCGCCGCGCTGGCCGGCGCCGCCAGCGCCGGTCAGTTGCTGCTGGTGGCGGCCGGTGGGGTGCTCACCTTCTTCGGGATCGTGCTGTTCGGGCCGGTGCTCGTCCCGGCGCTGATCCGGGTGTTCGGCTGGCCGGCACGACGCGTGCTCGGCGCCACCGGCGAGCTGGCCGTCGCCAACACGGTGCGCAACCCTCGGCGGGTGGCAGCGACGGCCACCGCACTGGTGATCGGTATCGGACTGGTGTCGGCCTTCATGGTCGGCGCGCGCAGCACCAAGGACGGCATCGAACGCAGCGTCGACGCCCAGATCGGCACCGATTTCGTGGTCAGCGGAATCGGTCAGGACCTGCCGGCAGCGCTCGTCGGCGAACTCGCCGCCCGCCCCGAATTGGGTGTCGTGCACGAGCAGCGCGCCACTGTCGTCGGCGACGTCGAGATCCGCGCGGCCCACCCGGCGCTCGTCGGCCGAACGCTGAGCGGGGTGCTGGCCGGCGACGCCGAGCGGGTCGGGCCGGGGCAGGTGCTCGTGCACCGCGAGCTGGCACGGGCCCGCGGCTGGCAGGTCGGCTCGCCGGTGACCGTCCGGGGCAGGCAGTTCCGGGTGGCAGCCGTGGTCACCGACGACACCCCCGGTGGCGACGCGCCGGCGGGCCACGTCATCGACCTGTCCGACCAGGACTTCGCCGCACTCTTTCCCTCCCAGCGCGGCTACCTGGCCGAAATCGACCCCGCCGCCGGGGTGAGCCCCGAACGTGCCCGCGAGGCGATCACGGCAGTGCTCGGCCGCTACCCGACGGTGAACCTGATGGACCAGGGCGCATACAAGAAGATGCTCACCGGCACCGTCGACATGCTGCTCGCGTTCGTCACCGCGCTGCTCGGCCTGGCCGTGGTGATCGCCCTGGTCGGCGTGGCGAACACGCTGAGCCTGTCGGTCGTCGAACGGACCAGGGAGAACGCCGTGCTACGGGCGGTCGGGCTCACCCGAGGGCGGATGCGGGCGGTCCTCGCCGTCGAGGCGGTGCTGATGGCGCTCGTCGGCGCGGTGCTCGGCATCGGGCTCGGCACCGGAGTCAGCGCGTCCACGATGGCCCTGCTGGACCGCCTCGGTGGCGACTTCCACGTGGTGCTGCCGCTCGGCCAGCTCGGGCTGATCCTCGGCGTCGCGATGCTGGCCGCCCTGCTCGCCTCGGTGTTGCCGGCCCGTCGGGCGCTGTCCCGCCCGGTCGTCGAGGCGCTCGCCGACCAGTGAGCCCGAACCGGGGGGTTTCGTCCCGTCCACCGGACGGACATCCGCCGGCCGGTCCCGCCATCTTCCCCGGCGGCGGGACCGGCCAGCGGTGCCGGGTCTACAGGCGTTCGACCATTGGGCCGACGCACCGGTTACGGGTGTCGAAGACGTAGCGGGCGTGCTTGACCACGAGGTCGTAGTCGAAGGTGTCATGGTCGGTGACCACCACCACCGCGTCGGCCGCCCGAATCTCCCGCTCGGTGAGCCCCACCACGGTGACCCCCGCCGGGATCTGGTGCGCCTCCGCGTACGGCTCGACGGCGTGCACCTCGGCCCCGAGGGCCTGGAGCCGGCGCGCCACGTCGACAGCGGGCGAGTCGCGCATGTCGCCGGTGTTCTTCTTGTACGCCAGACCGAGCAGCAGCAGTCGGGCGCCGCTGACGGCACGACTGTCCCGGTTCAGCCCCGCCATGATGCGCTGCGCGACGTGTTCGGGCATCTCGTGGTTGACGTCGTTGGCCAGCTCGATGAACCGGAACTGCCGTCCGAGGCGGCGCTTGACCTGCCACGACAGGTAGCACGGGTCGATCGGCAGGCAGTGCCCTCCGACGCCGGGGCCGGGCCGGAACGGCAGGAAGCCGAACGGTTTGGTCGAGGCGGCGTCGATCGCCTGCCAGACGTCGATGTCGAGGTGGTGCGAGAGCATGGTCAACTCGTTGATCAGCGCGATGTTGACCTGGCGGAAGGTGTTCTCGATCAGCTTGGTCAGCTCGGCGACGCGGGTGGAGTCCACCGGAACGGTGCGTTCCACGAGGCGCTGGTAGAACTCGTCCACCCGGGCCAGCGATGCCGGGTCCACCCCGGAGACCACCTTCGGGGTGTTCTCCAGCCGCCAGGTCGGGTTGCCCGGGTCGATCCGCTCCGGGCTGTAGCCGAGGTGGAAGTCGCCGGGGCTGGTCAGCCCGCTGGCCGACTCCAGCAGCGGGCGCAGCAGTTCCTCGGTGGTGCCCGGGTACGTGGTCGACTCCAGGATCACGGTGCAGCCAGCCCGGACGTACGGGCCGATACCGATGCCGGCCTGCTCGACGAAGCTCAGGTCCGGGGTGCCGTCGCGCAGCGGGGTCGGCACCGTGATGACGCAGATGTCGAACCCGTCCGCGTCGGTGTACTCGGTGCTCGGGTGGTAGCGGCCGCTGCCCAACGCCCGGCCCAGCCGATCGGCCGGGATGTCCTCGACGAACGACTCGCCGGAGGCGAGGCGCTTCACCCGGTCGGCGTCGACGTCGAGACCGACCACGTCGAGCCCCGCCTCGACGGCCCGCATGGCCAGCGGTAGTCCGACATACCCCTGACCGATGACGACCAGCTTCTCAGCGCTCACCCAGGCTCCCACGGCAGATGGTGTAAATGGCCTGCTGAGAGCCTAGAGGCGTCTTCGGCGACGTAAGTCCGTTTTGGGGATATCGGTGCTCGTGGGACTGGCGCGTCGGCGACAGAGGGTGGCTCAACCGCCCGCCGGCACCTCCGGATCGACCGGGGCGGTGGACGTGGGGGACGGATCGGACGGCGGCGCACCTGTCGTCGGCGGCGCGCCGGTCGTGGGTGCCGCGCTGGTCGGCGGCGCCGCCGTCACGCCCACCGTCGGCGACGGGGGGCCGACAGTCAGGCTGGGCTGCGGGCTCGGTGTGGCCGAGACCGAGGCCGACGGGGCGTTGCCGGGGACGTGCGGCTTTCCCGGCCGGCCGGGTTCGACGCTGGTGACCTGCTCGTTCGCGGCGGGCAGGTCGACGGGGCCGCTCGGCGCCACCGTCGGCGGGGTGGTCGGCAGGTGGACTGCCGGGTTCTCACCGGCGTTGCGGGCCGCGGCCAGTGCCGCACCGAGCCCGACCAGCGCCACCAGCACGACAGCGGCAGCGCCGACCAGCGGAGCCCGGCGCCGCTGGGCACGCGAACCGGTCGCCACGGCCGCGCCCGCCGGCACGTCGGTGCGGGTGCTGGGACCACCGTCGCGAAGCGCGAGCGGCGTGGCCATCGCCGTCGGCGGCTCGCCGCCGGTGACCGCCGTCCGGGCGGCCTCGGCCATCGCCGCCCCGCTGGTGAACCGCTCCAGCGGGTCCTTGGCCAGGGCCCGCGACACCAGGGCGCGGACCGCCTCGGGGATCTCGTGCGGCAGCTCCGGCGGCTCGTCGTCCAGGTGCCGCACGGCGACCTGGAGCGGATTGTCCCCGGTGAAGGGCGGACTGCCGGTGAGGCAGCAGTAGGTGACCGCACCCAGGGCGTAGATGTCGGTGGCACCGCTGACCGGCCGGCCGGCGGCCTGCTCGGGAGCCATGTAGAGGGCGGTGCCCGGCACCGCGTTGGTGCTGGTGATGCTCGTGATGTCGGTGGAGCGGGCCACGCCGAAGTCCACCAGGACGACTGTGCCGTCCTCCTGCACCAGCAGGTTGCTGGGCTTGACGTCGCGGTGCACGATGCCGCCGCGATGCGCCGCGTTGAGCGCTGCGGCCGCCTGCGCCACGATCGACATCGTCTCGGCCACGTCGAGCCGCCCGGCCGCCTCGATCCGCTTGGACAACGGCTCACCGGCGACGAACTCCATGACGAGGTAGTCCGCCCGACCGCCGCCGGGCAGGTCGTCCTCGCCGCAGTCGAAGACCTGCACGATGCCCGGGTGCCGCAACGCCGCCATGATCCGAGCCTCGGCGCGGAACCGGGCGATGAAGTCGGGGTCGGAGACCAACGCCGGCAGCAGGACCTTGACCGCGACCTGCCGGCCGAGGATCAGGTCGGAGGCACGCCACACGTCGCCCATGCCGCCCGTGGCGACACGTTCGTCCAAGCGGTAGCGACCGCTGAGCACGACCTCCGATGACAACACCGCATTACCGTACCCAGAGTGGCGCGGGCCGGCGCGCTGCGGCCGGGCCACCCGGCGGCTGGTTCGGCAGTGCTGGTCCGGCTGACCAGTGTGGACGCTCGGTCCCGGTGACGCTACGGAGGTGTGCTGTCACGAAAAGCGACAATTTCCGTCGTCCGAGCCCTGAAAGGTAGCTGGGAACCCTCTCTGGAAGCCATTGGCGTCTCCTGCTCACGCGCCGTTACGACAACGCGCCGTCGCGGCGGGTTGATAATTGTCACTCTTCCGTGACACGACGCCGACTTGTCGCTTCGAGGGCCCCCTCTTAGCGTTAGCCCGGCTCGGGCCCGCCCGCTTACCTCTGCGGGCAGCGCGGCGATCGACCACCCTGGCGTCGGCCCCGGACACGACAGTCGGCAATCATTGTCGCGGGCGCAATCAGAGCGGCGGAGGGCGGTGTGGGTGCGGGTGCTGATCGGACGGACGGTTCGTACCGTGCGGCCTGCCCCGGCGCGTTGGGCCGGGTCGGCACGTTCCCGGCGATGCGTGGGCCGCTCATGACCGCCGACCTGTCGGAGGCGGTCAGCGCCGCGCAGGCCGGAGACGAGGAGGCGTTCCGCTTCCTCTACCGCAGCCTCCAGCCCGGGCTGCTGCGGTATCTGACCGCGCTCGTCGGGGCCGACGCCGAGGACGTCGCCTCCGAGACCTGGCTCCAGATCTCCCGTGACCTGCCCGGCTTCACCGGAGGTGAGTTCCGGGCCTGGGCGGTCACCGTCGCCCGTAACCGCGCGATGGACCACCTGCGCCGGATGCGCCGCCGCCCCGCGCTCCCCGTCCCGGTGCAGTCGCTCGTCGATCTGGCCAGCGACGCGGACACCGCCGAGCGAGCCAGCGAGACGATCGGCACCGAGACCGCCCTCGCGCTGATCGCCACCCTGCCGCCCCGGGAGGCCGAGGCGGTCCTGCTGCGGGCCGTGATCGGGCTGGACGCGGGATCCGCCGGCCGGGTGCTGGGTCGCCGGGCCGGTGCCGTGCGGACCGCCGCCCACCGCGGCCTTCGGCGGCTCGCGGTCCTGCTCGAGCGGGACCACCCGGCCGGGTCACCGACCGGGGTCGAGGCGGTGCCCCCACCGCGCACCGGGGGCGGTCCCGCCGTACGGGCATCGCACGTCGAACCGGCGGACGGCTGACGTGAGGGGACTCCCGATGAACCCGTTCCGGCGGGCCGACCGCGCCGACGCCGAGCGGCTGCTCGACTCGGCCCACGCCCGGCTGGACGCCACGCCGGATCAGGCCCGCTCCGCCGCGCCCCCGCAAGCCGAGGCGAGGGCACCCGAGGCGCCTCCGGGTGCCCCGAACGTGCCCCCGGCCGAGCCGGTGGCCGCGTTGCTCGCCGCGGCGGCCGGCCCCGTCCGCCCGGGCGAGTTGGCCGGCGAGGAGGCCGCGCTTGCCGGGTTCCGGGCCGCCCGGGCCGACCCGTCGCCGGCCGTGCCGCAGCGGCCCCACCGCCGCCGGGTGACCACCGGCGCGGTCGCCTGGATCGGCGCCGTGGCGGCCACCGCCACCGCCGGGGCCGCCTTCGCCGCTGTCACAAGGGACCGGGCGCCGGACCCGGTCGTCCCGGCGCCGTCGCGCCCGTCACCCTCGCCGCACCACAGCGAAACCCGTTCGGCCGCGACCGGTCGGCCGGTCACCCCCGGTGCCCCGTCGCCGGTGGCGCCCTCGCCGGTCACCGCCACACCACCGGTCAGCCCCGCCCCTGCCGAGCAGTTGCACGGGCTGTGTCGCGCGTGGCGGGCGAAGAAGCCCGAGCAGCGGGAGAAGGCACTGCGCACACCTGCCTTCCAGCGGCTGGTGACCGCCGCCGGCGGCCCGGCCGAGGTCGAGGCGTACTGCCAGCGGCTGGTGGCCGAACCGAAGCCGACCGAATCGGTGCCGGTCGCGCCCTCCGAGTCGGCGAAGGGCAAGCCGTCCCCATCGACGAAGGCGCCACCGTCGCCGCCGCGACCGGGGCACCGCACGGGCGGTTGAGGGACGGGCCGGTTGCGGCGGTGTGGTTCCGCCCTGTACCGGAAATTCGTCTGTTAGACAGAGGTTGGTGGCACCGTGCTCGCCCCCGACGGTGTCGGTGGGTGGGTTTACGGTGGCACAGTGTGCCGGACCCGGCGCACGGAGAGGGGGCAGGACCCTTGGTGACGTCACCCGACCTGGACCGCAGCGCCATTCTGCGCGAGTCCGCAGCCGCAGTCCGACACCTGGCTCGGATCTGCTTCAAGACCGGCCCACCCACCTACACCGGCGTCGAACTGGAATGGACCGTGCACGACGCCGCCGATCCCGCCCGACCCGTCGACGTGACGCGGCTGCGGGCGGCGCTGGGGCGGCACAGCCCCACCACGCTGGATGCGACCAGCCCGGCCGAGCCGCTACGACACGGCGGGATGGTCACCCTGGAGCCGGGTGGCCAGTTGGAAATCTCCACCCCGCCCCGCCCCTCGGTCGCCGCGCTGATCAACGCCACCGAGGCCGATATCGCCCAGGTCACCGACCTGCTGGCCGCCGCCGGGCTGATCCTCGGCCGCAGCGGCATCGATCCCCACCGACGGCCCCGCCCGGTGGTGGAAACCCCCCGCTACAGCGCGATGCGCGTTGCGTTCGACCGCCGTGGCCTGGCCGGCCGCACAATGATGTACAGCACCGCCGGCCTGCAGATCTGCCTCGACGCCGGCGAGCCCGACCAGGTCGCCGACCGCTGGGCCGCCGCCCACGCGGTCGGGCCCGCCCTGCTCGCGACGTTCGCCTCCGCCGCTCGACACGCCGGTCGACGCACCGGTTGGGCTTCCGCCCGGATGGCCGCCTGGCTGGCCATCGACCCGGCCCGCACCCGTCCGGTCTGGTCGCCCGCGCGTGCCGGGGACGATCCGACCGACACCTGGATCAGCTACGTGCTGGCCGCGCCGCTGCTCTGTCTGCGCCGACACGACGCCGACTGGGCCGCGCCACCCGGCGTGACCTTTGCCGACTGGCTCGACGGCGCGCTGCCCCAACCGCCCACCACCGACGACCTCGACTACCACGTCAGCACTCTCTTCCCGCCGGTGCGGCCGCGCGGCTACCTGGAGTTGCGCTATCTGGACGCCCAACCCGATCGGGACTGGCGGCTGCCGTTGGCGGTGCTGACCGCCCTGTTCGGTGACCCGGGCACCGTGCGCGAGGCGTACGCGGTGGCCGCGCCCGTGGCGGAGAGCTGGTCGGTCGCCGCCCGGCACGGCCTCGCCGACCCGGCGCTGGCCGCCGCCGCGGCGGCCCTGCTCGACCTGTCCCTGACCGCCCTACCCCGGCTGGAGCTGTCGGCCGGCACCCACGACGAGATCCAGCGAGGTGTACGACGGCGGCTGGCCGCCGCAGAAAGGGGAGACCAGTGAGCGCGAGGAGTGAGCCGGGGTTGCGAGCCTCGCAGTCGCGAACGGAGGGCGGCTCGGTGAGCGCGAGGAGTGAGCCGGGGTTGCGAGCCTCGCAGTCGGGTCGGGTCGACGGGGAGCGGTTGCGCGACCGCATCGCTGTGGAGTTGGCCCGGGCCCGGGCCCGCACCACGTTGTTGACCGAGGTGGTCGACGACGGCGATCTGATGAGCCAGCACTCGCCGCTGATGTCCCCGCTGGTCTGGGATCTTGCCCACGTCGGAAATCAGGAGGAGCTCTGGTTGGTGCGGGACGTCGGGGGCCGGGAGCCGGTCCGGTGTGACATCGACGAGTTGTACGACGCGTTCAAGCAGCCGCGCCGGGACCGCCCGGCGTTGCCCCTGTTGGCGCCCGCGGAGGCGCGCGCCTATCTGGCGACCGTCCGCGACAAGGTGCACGACCTGCTCGACACGGTGACCTTCACGGAGCGACAGTTGGTGGCCGACGGCTTCGCCTTCGGCATGATCGTGCAGCACGAGCAGCAGCACGACGAGACCATGCTCGCCACCCACCAGCTGCGCGAGGGGCTGACGGTGTTGCACGCCCCGGCGCCGCCTGAGCCGTCGGCCCGGGTCGGCGCGGAGGTGCTGGTGCCGGCCGGTGCGTTCACGATGGGCACCGACACCGACCCGTGGGCGTTGGACAACGAACGTCCGGCGCACCGGGTCGACCTGCCGGCGTACGTCATTGACGCCGCCCCGGTGACGAACGGCCAGTACGCGGCGTTCATCGCCGACGGTGGCTACTCCGAGCAGCGTTGGTGGAGCCCCGCGGGTTGGGAGCATCGTGTTCGGGAGCAGCTCATCGCCCCGATGCACTGGCGTTCCGACGGCGACGACTGGTCGTACCGGCGTTTCGGTCAGTGGGCGCGGGTGCGCGTCGACGAGCCGGTGGTGCATGTGTGCTGGTACGAGGCGCAGGCGTACGCGGCGTGGGCGGGTAAGAGGCTGCCGACGGAGGCGGAGTGGGAGAAGGCGGCCCGGTGGGATCCGGCGACCGGGCGGTCACGCCGTTACCCCTGGGGGGACGACGACCCGACCGAGGCGCACGCCAACCTCGATCAGCGCCATCTGCGCCCGGCGCCGGTGGGCGCGTACCCGGCTGGGGCGTCGCCGTTGGGTGTGCACCAGCTCATCGGGGATGTCTGGGAGTGGACCTCGACGGCGTTCGACGGGCATCCGGGGTTCTCCGCGTTCCCGTACCGGGAGTATTCGGAGGTGTTCTTCGGCGGTGACCACCGGGTGCTGCGCGGTGGCTCGTTCGGCACCGATCGTTCTGCCTGTCGGGGCACCTTCCGCAACTGGGACTATCCGATCCGCCGGCAGATCTTCAGCGGTTTCCGCTGTGCCCGGGACGCGCGACCGGACGAGTCGGACCGGTGAGTCGCCGTACGAGCGGCGGCCCGACGGCGGGCCGGGGGCGCTGATGTGTCGCCACCTTGCCTACCTGGGGCCGCCGGTCACCCTTGCCGAGTTGTTGTTCGACCCTCCGCACTCGCTGGTGCGGCAGTCCTGGGCGCCTCGTGACATGCGGGGTGGCGGCACGATCAACGCCGACGGGTTCGGTGTGGGCTGGTACCCGGGTGCGGGTGAGCCGGTGCGGTACCGGCGGGCGCAGCCGATCTGGAGTGATCCGACGATCGCCCAGCTCGCGGCGGTGACCCGCAGCGCGGCGGTGGTGGCGGCGGTGCGTTCGGCCACTGTCGGGATGGCGGTGCTCGACGACGCGGCGGCGCCCTTCGCCGAGGGGCGCTGGCTGTTCAGCCACAACGGTGTGGTCCGCGGCTGGCCGGACGCTGTGGTGCCGCTCGCCGCCGGTCTGCCGGTGCGTGACCTGCTCACCCTGGATGCCGCCACCGACTCGGCGTTGCTCTGGGCGCTGGTGCGGCACCGGTTGCGCGCTGGTGCCGACCCGGCCGAGGCGGTGGGGCGGACGGTGACCGACGTGGCCGCCGCCGCACCGGGGTCGCGCCTCAACCTGCTGCTCACCGACGGGCAGCGGGTGGTGGCAAGCGTGGCGGGGCATGGGTTGTCGGTCCGCGAGACGCCGAATTCGGTGCTGCTCGCCTCCGAGCCGCACGACGACGATCCCGGGTGGCGGTCGGTGCCGGAGGGGCACCTCGTCGTCGCCACCGCGGGTGAGGTGCGGGTACGTCCACTGCCGACCCCGGTGCGCCGTCCCGGGCCGGTCGACGACTGTTTGTCGAACAAAGGAGCGAGCCGATGACCGCGGAACCCCTGGAGATCTACCTCGAAGAGGGCGACCTGGAGCGCGGCCTGCGCGACGACGTCCGGGCCGGGCTGAGCGCCGGGCGGAAGTGGCTGCCGCCGAAGTGGTTCTACGACGCCCGGGGCAGCGAGCTGTTCGAGGAGATCACCCGTCTGCCCGAGTACTACCCGACCCGTGCCGAACGGGCCGTGCTGGCCGCGCACGCCCCCGACATCGCGACGTTGACCGGGGCCAAGACGCTCATCGAGTTGGGCTCCGGGTCGTCGGAGAAGACCCGGCTGCTGCTGGACGCGTTCACCCGTCGGGGCGGGCTTGGCACGTTCGTTCCGCTCGACGTGTCGGTGAGTGCGCTGCGCGGGTCCACCGCCCAGATCGCCGCCGACTATCCCCGCCTGCGGGTCCGGGGCATCGTGGGGGACTTCACCCGGCAACTGGACCGGTTGCCCACCGGCGGACGGCGGTTGGTGGTGTTCCTCGGTGGCACCATCGGCAACCTGTTGCCCGCCGAGCGGGCCGAGTTCCTGGCGGCGATGCGCGCCGCGCTGGAGGTCGGCGACTGGCTGTTGCTCGGCACGGACCTGGTGAAGGACCCGTCGGTGATGGTGCCCGCGTACGACGACGCCGCCGGGGTCACCGCCGAGTTCAACCGCAACGTGCTGCACGTGATCAATCGGGAGTTGGCAGCCGACTTCGACCCGGCGGCCTTCGAACATGTCGCCGTCTGGGATCCGGACCACGAGTGGATCGAGATGCGGTTGCGGGCGACCCGGCCGATGAGCGTGCGGGTGCTGGGGCTGACTGTCGACTTCGCGGCGGGGGAGGAGCTGCGGACCGAGGTCTCGGCGAAGTTCCACCGGGAGGGGATCGCCGCGGAGCTGGCGTCGGCGGGCTTCGCCACGGCGGAATTCTGGACCGATCCGGACGGGCTTTTCGGCGTGACGCTGGCGCGAGCGCGGTGAGCCAGTTCACCCGGCACGACCGGGCTGGGCGGTGATCCGATAGGCTTGTCCCGCGAAGGGGAGTAGCCCCCAATGTCGTGGTCGACATACTGGTGCGTTCCGCATCCGGCCACGCGGCCCCGGTTCTCCCGGGGCGGGCGAGACCTTCGACTCAGGCTGTTGCAGCCGGGTCGAGGGCGCCCCTGTACCTCCTCCCGGCCAGAACGGGAAGGACGTCATGGAGGGATTTTTCGCCGCGCTGGTCGTCAGCTTCGGCGTCATCTTCGTCGCCGAGCTGGGGGACAAGTCCCAGCTGATGGCGCTTACCTTCGCCACGCGGTTCAAACCGATACCGGTATTGATCGGCATCACCGTCGCCACGGCGGTGGTGCATCTGGCGTCGGTCGCGATCGGGGTGGGTCTCGGGGCGGTGCTGCCGACCGACTGGATCTCCCTGGTGGCCGGTGTGGCGTTCCTCGGGTTCGGTGCGTGGACGCTGCGCGGGGACAAGCTCACCGAGGAGGAGAAGGGTAAGGCGGAGAAGACGAGCAAGACCGCGATCGTGGCGGTGTCGGTGGCGTTCTTCCTCGCCGAGTTGGGCGACAAGACGATGCTCGCCACGATCACGCTCGCCACCAAGTATGGCTGGTTCGGCACCTGGCTCGGCTCCACCATCGGCATGGTGGCGGCGGACGCGCTTGCCATTCTGGTCGGCCGGATGCTCGGCCGCCGGTTGCCGGAGAAGACCATCAGGTACGGTGCCGCGATCCTCTTCGCCATCTCCGGTCTCTGGCTGATCCTGGAGGCGGTGAACCAGCTGACCTGAGCGCCGACTAGCTGCCCCGTGGGCGGGTAACGGCCCGGGGTGGAGCCGGCCGAGTTGTTGCGCCACGGCGACCAGGTGCTGGTGGCAGTGGTGGAGGTGGCCGGCGCGCTGGTGATCTTCGTTGGTGCGGTGTGGGCGGCGGTGCGGTTCGTGGTCGAGGGGCTGCGACACCGCACCGCCGCCCATTTCACGCCGATCCGGCTGTCGCTGGGTCGCTTCCTGACCCTCGGCCTGGAGTTCCAGCTGGCGGCCGACGTGCTGCGGACGGCGGTGTCTCCGTCGTTCGCGCAGATCGGCCAACTGGCCGCCATCGCGACGATCCGAACGGCCCTGAACTATTTTCTGGGCCGCGAGATCCGTCAGGAGCAGCGTCAGGTGGCCGAGGGGGAGCGTCGGCCGTGATGGCCGTCCTGGTCACGGCGGTCACCGCTCTGGCGCTTGTCAGCGGGGTGGTCACCACGCTCAGCACCGGGGCCCTGCGCAGCGGCGTCCGGGTACTGCTGGACCTGCTCACCGCGGCCGGCCTGCTGCGGCTCGCCGGCGAGCCGGGTTGGAACGGTCTGGCTGGCGCGGTGGCGATCATCGCACTGCGGCAACTGCTCGGGGCGGCGCTCGGCGGGGCACCGCCGTGGTCCGGTCGACAATCGTCGGCGCGCTGCGCCGACGACGATCACCACCTACCGTTGGCCTCGACACGTAAAACGGGAAAAGCGGGAGGATGACCACATGGGCCGGCATGACGAACCCAACGAGTACGGCTTCGCCGGCGATGGCACCGCTCCGGAGCCGCCGCCGGGCGGGAAGGCCGACGAACAGGATCGCGTCGAGGCGGTGGCGGTGCCGGGCGACGATCTGACCGAGCCGACGGCCGACGCGCTTGTCGAGGAGACCGAGGACCTGCCGCCCGCCGACCGTCGCCGCTGAGCGACAACCCGCGGCGGGACGCCGGACCGGGGCGTACCGCGCCGCCGCTCGGGGCCGAGCCGGGGGCGGTCAGCGCGCGTCGGGGTGCTGGTAGACGTCGGGTACGCCGTCCCCGTCGGCGTCCAGCCGCTCCCGTTCGGCCACCCTCCGGTAGGCCACGTTGCGGCGGGCGAGCACCGTGGCGGCCAGCCCGGCGGAGATCAGCGAGCCGAGCAGCACTGCCGCCTTGACCCGGTCGTCGGCGATGCTGCCCGCCCCGAAGGCCAGGTCGCCGATGAGCAGCGAGACGGTGAAGCCGACGCCGGCCAGCAGGGCGATGCCGAGCAGGTCGGCCCAGGTGATGTCCTCGTCCAGTTCGGCGCGGGTGAACCGGGCCAGCAGGTACGTCGAGCCGAAGATGCCGATGCTCTTGCCGAACACCAGGCCGGCGACGATGGCGATCACCATCGGGTCGCTGAGCAAAGCGCCCAGGTCGGTGCCGCGCACTGTGACCCCGGCGGCGAACAGGGCGAAGATCGGCACCGCGATGCCTGCCGACACGGGCCGCCAGCGATGTTCCAGCCGTGCGGCGAGCCCGGCCTCGGCCGCATCCGGCACCGTGTCGCCGGTGGTCGACCGCTCGCCGGTCGGCCGGCGGGCGAGCACCGGGACCGTGAAGCCGAGCAGGACGCCAGCCACTGTGGCGTGCACGCCCGAGGCGTGCATCAGGGTCCAGGCGGCGATGGCGAGGGGGATCAGCGCCCACCACCAGGTACGCCCCCGCTGCACCAGGACCGCGAAGAGCCCGACCGCCGCCACCGCCGCGAGCAGCGCGACGGGATGGAAGTCGGCGGTGTAGAAGATCGCGATGATGGTGATCGCGAACAGGTCGTCGACAACCGCGAGGGTGAGCAGGAATGCGCGGAGGCCCTGCGGCAGATGTGAGCTGACCACAGCGAGCACGGCGAGCGCGAAAGCGATGTCGGTGGCGGTCGGAATGGCCCATCCGCGGAGCCCTTCGCCGCCCGCGCTCAGCACCACCGCCACGTAGATCAGCGCCGGCAGCAGCATCCCGCCGAGCGCGGCCGCGATCGGCAGGGCGGCCCGACGTGGGTCGCGAAGCTCACCGGCGACGAACTCTCGTTTGAGCTCCAGGC
The DNA here is from genome assembly GCF_040630995.1 of Micromonospora sp. NPDC005710. Taxonomy (NCBI): domain Bacteria; kingdom Bacillati; phylum Actinomycetota; class Actinomycetes; order Micromonosporales; family Micromonosporaceae; genus Micromonospora; species Micromonospora sp. NPDC005710. Next base: position 102,027 of record NZ_JBEXYP010000019.1, read on the forward strand.
CCACCACGAAGAAGAAGATGGCCAGCAGGCCGTCCGCCGTCCAGGTGGCCACGTCCAGGTCGAGGTGCCAGGGCGCGCCGCCGGGCCAGGGCACGGCGGCGCCGAGCCGGGTGTACGAGTCCGACCACGGTGAGTTGGCCCAGATCAGCGCGATCACTGCCCCGGACAGCAGCAGCGCGCCACCGACGGTCTCGGTACGCAGCACGTCGGCCAGGTGCCGGGCCTGCGGCCAGGACGATCGGGAGAAGAGCCGGGGACGCGGCCCGGAGGGTGGGGTGCGGGGGGTCATCTACGGGCTCACCTACGGCGGTCGGGACGGCAGGAATCCACTCGCCGACCAGACTTCCCGGCACACCGCTGTCGACCCTATCCGGCGGGGCGGTCGTCGGCGACCGCTGGGCCCGATCCGACGCCGCCGATCCGGCCTTCAACTTTTTTCCCCGTTGTCGCCGCAGCCGAATGGACGTTTGTCGGGTTGGTCATGCGGGAGCACATCTCGCTGCCGAAAAATAGGTAACTCCGGACATAAGCCGTATGAACCGCTTTAATGGTTTCACGAGTTTAAAGACGACCTTGGGGGTTTTCGTGAAGTTCTTTGCCGTAGCCGGACCGGCACGGGGGCGCTCCTGATGGACCTGCTCCGCCAATTGCGCCACGTGCGTCGGCACTGGTGGGTCGCGCTGGTCACGGTCATGGTGGCTCTCGGCGTCTCGGCGTTCCTGACCGTACGGGCCCAACCTCGGTACGTCGCCTCGGTGACCTTCTTCGTCACCACCCCCAGCACCGGTGTCACCGACGCCTACCAGGGCGGGCTCTTCCTCCAGCAACGCGTCAAGTCGTACGCTGACCTGCTCAGCAGCGACCGGCTGGCGCAGAGCGTGGTGGCCGAAACTCCGGTCGGCCTCACCGCCGACGAGGTGCAGCGCCGGGTGAGCACCTCCACCGAGACCGGCACCGTCCTGCTGCGGGCGACGGTCACCGACACCGACCAGACCCGCGCGTTGCGGGTGACGGAGACCCTCGCCAAGAAGTTCGTCGAACTCGTCGAGAAGGTCGAGACGACGCCGGAGGGCAAGACGCCGATCAAGATCGAGATGGTCAGTGGCCCGCGGGTCAGCGCCAACCCCGTCTCGCCGCAACCGGTCCGCAACCTCACCCTCGGTGGCCTGGTCGGCCTGATCCTCGGCATCGGCCTGGCGATCCTGCGCGGCGTCGCCGACGTCCGACTGCGCGACGCCGCCGGCCTGCAACGCGCCACCGGCAGCCCGCTGCTCGGTGAGATTCCGTTCGAGGCCAACGCCCGCAGCGCCCCGCTGATCGTCGGAGACGCCGCGACCTCGGCACGCGCCGAGGCGGTGCGCAAGCTGCGCACCAACCTGCGTTTCGTGGACGTCCACGAGCCGGCCCGGGTCATCGCTGTGACAAGCGCCCTGCAGGGTGAGGGCAAGACCACGCTCTCCTGCAACCTGGCGATCGCGCTGGCCGAGGCCGGCTGGCGGGTGCTGCTCGTCGACGCCGACCTTCGTCGCCCGAAGGTCGACGACTACCTGGGCCTGGACGCCGGCGTCGGCCTCACCGACGTGCTGGTCGGCGACGTGAAGGTGGGCGACGTCGTGCAGCGCTGGGGAGACAAGTCGCTGCTGGTGCTGCCCAGCGGGTCGGCCCCGCCGAACCCGAGCGAGCTGCTCGGCTCCAAGGCCATGTCGGACCTGCTGCTGGCGCTTCGCGAGTCGGCGGACATCGTGATCATCGACACCGCGCCGCTGCTCGCGGTGACTGACGGCGTGGTGGTGGCGGTGCAGGCCGACGGCGCGCTGCTGGTGACCCAGCAGGGCCGTACCTCACGGACCCAGGTGGCCGCGGCGGCCCGGTCGCTGCACTCGGTCTCGGTCCGCCTGCTCGGCTGCGTGCTCAACATGGCGAAGGTGGCGAAGGCGGAGGCGTACCAGTACGAGGCCTACCGGGTGGTCGCCTCGACCGCCGAGGCGTCGGTGCCGGCCGACCGGGCCGCGTCCGGCCGGCACAGCGCGACAGCCGACGGGGTCAACGGCGTCCCCGACCACACCCAGGAACTCACCCGGCTGCCCCGATGAGCGCGGCGAGGGGTCGCAGCGACCGTTCGATCTCCTCGGCGCAGCGTCGGAAGTCGGCCACCGTGCCGCCGATCGGGTCCCGAAGGTCGTCCTCGTCCGGGGCGGCGGGTTGCAGCCGTCCCCGGGCCTGGGCGGCGGCGGCGATCGCCGCCCGCAACGGGTCGTCGGCCGACTCGGTGGGCGGTTCGGCCGCCGCGGCCAGCCGGCCGAACTGGCGCAGCGTGAACGTCCGGTGCAGCGCCCCCGGCGCCAACGCGGTGCAGACCGAGCGTTGGCGTCGGGTCGCGGTCAGCACGAGCGTCGCGTCGACCAGGTACTCCTGGCGCAACCCCCGGGTCCGGAACGCCGCCGGGTCCGGGCCGCTCTCGGTCGCGACCTCCATCGCGTACGGGTGCATGGCCAGGCCGTCGATCGCGTCGGTGCCGGCGCTCGCCACCTCGACGGGTCGGTCGGCCAGCAGCCGGCGGGCCAGGTACTCCGCCATCGGCGACCGGCACAGGTTGGCGTGGCAGACGAACAACACGCGATCGGCCATCGGTGCCCCTCTCATCGGTACGGACACGGGCGCCCGCACCGCGGGGGCGGTACGTCGACGCCGGTGGTCGTGCGGGGAGGGGTTGTCGGCATCGTACGCGCGCCGGGCGCGCACCGGTCGTGGTGCCGCGCCGGCCGTCGGCGATCCCGGCGGGACGGAGGCGTACCGGTGAAGATCGGCATTCTCTCGTACCACTTCCCGCCCGAGCCGGCCTTCATCCCGGGGAGCCTCGCCGAGGAGTTGGCAGCGCGTGGGCACGAGGTGCGCGTCCTCACCGGCTTCCCGGACTACCCGGGTGGGCACGTCTATCCCGGCTGGCGCCAGCGCTGGTACCACGAGACGCACAGCCAACGGCTGAGCGTCCGACGGGTGCCCCGGTACCCCGGGGGCTCGGCGTCCGTGGGCGGCCGGATGGCCAGCTACCTCTCCTTCGCCGGCAGCGCGGGCCTTGTCGCTCGCCGGTTCCTCGGCGACGTGGACGCGCTCTACGTCTTCCAACTACCGGCGACCACGTTCGCCGCCGCCGGGGTGCTCCGGTTGCTCGGGCGGGTGCCGGCGGTCCTGCACGTGCAGGACGTCTGGGCCCGCGACGGCGCGGACGAGAGGGGCGAGGGTCGCTGGGCGGCTCGGATGGGCAACACGATGACCCGGCTCTACCGGACCGCGGCGCGAATCGCTGTCGCCGCGCCGTCGATGCGGGACCTGGTGGTCGCCGCCGGCGCCGACCCGGCCCGCGTCCAGTTGGTGCTGAACTGGACCGACGAGCGGATCTTCCACCCGGCGACGCCCGGAGCGGCGGCCCGCCAACTGATCCGTCGGGACGGTCGGTGCGTGGTGATGCACGCCGGGACGATCGGGGCGCGGCAGGGGCTGGAGACAGCGGTCCGGGCGGCCGCGGCACTGGACCGGACGATGGATCTGGTCCTGGTCGGTTCGGGCGCGGCGGAGCGGCGGGTGCGAGGGCTCGCCGCCGAGCTGGGCGCGGAGAACGTGCGCTTCCTGGAGCGGCGATCGCCCGTCGACATGCCCGAGCTGTACGCCGCCGCCGATTATCAGCTGGTCATGTCGCGGGACCTTCCGGAGCTGCGCGGCACGGTGCCCGGCAAGCTCCAGGCCGCGCTCTCGTGTGCCGCACCGGTGATCGCGTCGGCCGGCGGGGACACTGCTGAGCTGGTCGAACGGGTTCGGGCCGGGCTGTCCTGCCCACCTGAGGACTGGGCGGCGCTTGCCGACAGGTTCTGGTTGGCCGCCACCATCCCGCCGCCGACCCGCACCGAGATGGGTCGCCGGGGGCGCGCCGCGTACCTGCGCGAGATGTCGCTTCCCGCCGGCGTGGACCAGATCGAACAGCTGTTGCACGAGGCGGCGGGACGCGTCGCGCAGCCCGCTGCGGAGCCGCGAAGGAAACTCGCTTAAAGGACGACAACCGCGATAACGGTACGAAGTTCCCTCGAACGTGCTAAGAACGTCAGGGAATCGACAGTCTGTCCGGTTCCGCGAACGGAGTGTGGTGTGACGGTGAGCGAACGACCGATCCGGCAGCGGAGCCGGTCCCGGCGTCGTCGGCGAGCCCGACTGCGACGGGCCCTCCTTGGCGCCCTGGTGGTCGGCTCGCTGCTGCTGGCGACCGGTGGCTGGATCGGCTTCCGCGGCTGGCAGGCCCGCACTCACCTGCTCAATGCCGCCGGCCTGGCCCGGGAGTTGAGCGCCCAGATCGTCGGTGGGGACACCGACCGCGCCCTGCGCACGCTCGCCGCCCTCCAGGAGCAGGCCGGCGCGGCCCGGACGGCGACGGCCGACCCGAGTTGGCAACTCGGACGACGTACGCCGATCGCCGGCGACGACCTCGACGCCGTCGCGCAGATCGCGGTGGCCATCGACGAACTGGCCCGACACGCGTTCCCGACCCTGCTCCGGACGGACCTGACCACCCTCGTGCCGTCCGGCGGTCGGGTGGACCTCGCCCGGCTCGCCGCCGTCTCCGCGCAGCTCACCGACGTCCACGACTCGGTGCAACGGACACGCCAGAACCTGGCGGCGGTGCACGCCGACGGTCTGGTCAGCCAGATCCGGCAGGCGCTCACCGACCTGCGCGACGAGATCGACCGGCTGGCCAGCCTGACCACCGCCGCCGACCAGGGAGCCCGCCTGCTCCCGCCGCTGCTCGGCGCGAACGGCCCACGCCGCTACCTGCTCGTGTCGCAGAACCTCGCCGAGTTGCGCGCCACCGGCGGCATGTTCGGCGCCTACGCCATGATCGAGGCGGAGAACGGCACTGTGAAGATGGGCAAGCAGGGCAGCAGTGCCTCGCTCGGCCGGTTCACCCCGGCGGTGAAGGTGCCCGCCGAGACCCGCGCCCTCTGGACGGACCTGCCCGGCATCTACCCCGCCGACGTCAACCTGTCCCCGCACTTCCCGACCGCCGCGGCGCTGTACCGCGAGATGTTCCGCCGCAGCACCGGCACCACTGTCGACGGGGTACTCGCCGTCGACCCGGTGGTGCTGTCCTACCTGCTCAAGGCGACCGGCCCGGTGCTGGTGCCCGGCGGGGTTCCGCTCGCCAGCGAGAAGGTCGTGCAGACCCTGCTCAACGACAGCTACCAGCGCCTCGACGTCAAACAGCAGGACGACTTCTTCGCGGCCTCGGCCGCCTCGGTGTTCGACACCTTCTTCAAGAAGAATGTCAACCCACGGGTGTTGTTGTCCGCATTTGACCGTGCTATCACCGAACGACGGATATTGTTCTGGAGTGCCCGACCTGAGGAACAGCGGACGTTCGGCGAGAGCCGGATGGCCGGGACGCTTCCGGAACAGGACACCGTGCCCACTGTCGGCGTGTTCCTCAACGACGGCAGCGGCGCGAAGCTCGGCTACTACCTGCGGGCGACGGCGAACCTGACGGTCGGCGAGTGCCGGTCCGACGGCCGCCGTGAGCTACGGCTGCGGGTGACCCTGCGCTCGACGGCACCGAAGTCGGGACTCAGCGAATCCGTGCTGGGTCTGGGCCTGGCTGGCGATCCGTACACCGCCCGCACCTTGGTGTCGATCTTCAGCCCGGCCGGTGGTGCGGTGCTGGAGGCCCGACTGGACGGGGCCGAGACGGCGCTTGGCAGTGGCACCGAACGCCGCCGCCAGGTGGCGACGGCCAGCGTCGACATCGGCCCCGGCGTCGAGCGGGCGCTGGAGGTCACCGTCCTGACGGCCAAGACCGGCGTCGGACAGGCCGAGCTGTGGCTGACCCCCACTGCCAGCCCTTGGACCACCCAAGTTCATTCCGCACCAAGCTGTGATCAGTAGGAGGGAACCAAATTATGCGGCTATCCCGCATCATCATGGCGCTCACGGTCGGCCTGGCCGTGGTGGCCGTGCCGACGGCAGCCGGGGCGGCAGCGCCGCAGCCGACGCCGAGCGCGACCACCGACCCGCCGCAACCGCCGCCGTACCCGCCGACCGCCGCGTCGCTGACCGTCAACCGTCCGACGATCTACCTCGGCGAGACGGTGGTGCTGACCGGCACCAACTTCGGCCCGAACGAGACCGTCGACATCAACGTGACTGTCACGCCGCAGGCTGCTCCGGCCCGCGGTGCGGCTCCGGCTCGGCGCAGCGACGGCAGCACCGTGGCCATGGCTCCGGTGGCCTACCAGGCGAGCGCGCCCCTGCACTTCACGGCCTACACGAACGGCCAGGGCCGCTTCACCAAGAGCTACAAGCCGTCGGTGACGGGTCTGCTGACCTTCACCGCCACCGGTCGGGAGTCCGGCCGTACGGCCAGCACCGAGCTGCGGGTGCTGCACAAGAAGCAGCCGCTGCCCGTCACCGGTGACAGCATCGGCACGCCCATGAAGCTTGGTGGCGGCCTGGTCGGCGCCGGAGCGGTCATGCTGCTGCTGACCCTGGCCTGGCGTCGCCGCCAGCGCTTCGGTGGTGCGGCGCACTAGTCCACTCCACCGGGCTGCGCCCGGGTCGCACGGAAGCTGGCGCCCGTCGGATCATTCCGACGGGCGCCAGCTCGTCCGTTTCGTCGGTTTCATGTGCGTGGCCGCGCCGTGATCGACTCGCGTTCCTTGATGTCGGGGTGTCCTGCCGTCCGGGATGCCCCGGTTTCCGTGAACGCGAGTGGATCACGCGGGTGCGGGCCGGTTGCACGCCGTCGTGTCGGGGTGGTGTGGGTGGTTTGTCCGGTGTCGGGTGGTGTGGGGGTGTGACCGGGTGCACCGGTGGGCTGGAATCATGGCCCGGCCGGGGTCGTTACACACCCTGACGATCGCAGCACCACCGCCGGCCTCCGGCCTGGTCACCCGGGTGGGAATGCCCGCCACCCCCCGGTCGTTACAGTCCCCACGAACGACCGCAGGCACCACCACGACGAGGGTGCCGACGGGCGGGCCGACCCCGGAATGACCCAGGCCCCCGGGTCGTTACGGTTCCGGCGCCGCGAGCCCTCCGGCTTGCCAGGTCGCCGACCTCCCAAACTTTTTCCCCGTTTGTTCGTGCAGCGCCGGACGAGGTGCTCACACCCCTTGCCACCGCCCCCTCTTTGGTGGTGGGGGGTGTTCTACCCCCGAAGGAGCTACCCCTGATGAACACGATGTTCCGTAAGAGCATGCTGTCTGTTGCTGGTCTCGCGTTCGCCGGTGGTGTGTTCGCCGGCCCGATCGCCGCCCACGCCAACCCGGTGGACGCCAAGCCCGTCGCGGTGGCCGTGCAGTCCGCCGCGCCGAAGCCGCAGGGCGACCAGTCCCACCTCACCCTCAACGACGAGCAGACCGCCAACGTCAAGGCGATCATCGCCGCGACGAAGAAGGCCGGCCTGCCCGAGCGGGCCGCGGTGATCTCCATCGCCACGAGCCTGCAGGAGTCGAAGCTGGTCAACCTGGGCCACCTCGGCGACGCCAACGACCACGACTCTTTGGGCCTGTTCCAGCAGCGCCCCACCAGCGGCTGGGGCACCCCCGAACAGATCACCAACTCCGAGTACTCCACGACGGCGTTCCTGAAGGGTTTGCAGCAGGTCGACGGGTGGCAGGACATGCCCCTGACCCAGGCGGCGCAGACCGTGCAGGTCTCCGCGTACCCGGACGCCTACGCCCAGTGGGAGCAGCAGGCCACCGACCTCGTCAGCCAGCACTGGAACAGCTGACCCGAAGCACAGCACGCCAGCACGACCCGTACGACCCGTACGACCCGTACGACCCGTACGACCCGTACGACCCGTACGACCCGTACGACAGAGCAGCACAGCACCACACCGACCGCTGGCCGGCACCCGCAACCCGGGGTGCCGGCCAGCGGCGTACCCCGGTCAGGTCTTGTGGTTGTGGCTCCGCCAGATGTCGATCAGCGCGGTGATCAGCGCGAGCGTGATGATGACGGTGGCCAGGATGAGGGACTGTTCGAAGGCGGAGGTCCAGTCACCGCGGCTGTCGGCGAGCTTCGAGAAGAACAGCGAGCCGACGGCGGCGATGCCGGCGGCGGCACCGATCCGCTGACCGGTCTGGAGCATGCCGGCGCCGCTGCCGGCCTGCCCGACCGGAACCTCGGAGAGGGTGATCGTCTGGTTGGGGGCGATCACCAGCCCGCTGCCGATGCCGGCGATGAGTAGCGGGCCGGTGGTGACCCAGGGCGCCGGGGCGTCCGGGAAGAGTCGCAGTGCGATGACGGTGGCGGCCAACCCGATCACGACGGTGAGCAGTCCGATGGCGACGAGTGGTCGGCCGAAGCGGTTGACGATGCGCCCACCGAGTACGGCGGCGGCCGCCGAGCCGAGGGCGAAGGGGGTAATGGCCAATCCGGCGACGAGCGCGCTGTAGCCGAGGCCCATCTGCAGGAACAGGGTGAAGATGAAGAAGATCGCGGTGAAGCCGCCGAAGTAGACGAGCGCCAGGATCGATCCCAGGGTGTACGACTGGAAGCTGAACAGTCGAAGGTCGAACAGGGGTTGGTGCTGGCGTCCGTACCGTCGCTCCCAGAGCCCGAAGGCGACGAGCACCGCCAGGCCGGCCGGGATGAGCGCCCATTTCCAGGGGGTCTTCCACTGTTGTTCCTGCACGAGTGGCAGCAGGACAAGCACGACGCCGACGCCGAGCAGGAGGACGCCGACGGGGTCGAGTCGATGCCAGCCGGGTTGACCGCTGGGGCGGCCGGGCAGCAGCCGCCAGCCGAGGATCACCGCGAGGATCCCGACGGGCACGTTGACGAAGAAGACCCAACGCCAGCCGTGTTCCTCTCCGCCGACGGCGATGAGCAGCCCGCCGAGCAGTGGCCCGACGGCGGTGGAGATGCCGATGGTGGCGCCGAGCAGCCCGAACGGGCGGGCGCGTTCGGGCCCGCGGAACAGTTGCTGGATCATCCCGATGACCTGCGGGTTGACGATGCCGGCGGCGGCGCCCTGCAGTAGTCGGGCGATGACCAGCCAGGTCGGGGAGGTGGCGAGCCCGGCGAGCGCGCTGGTGATGGTGAACAGCGCGATGCCGAAGACGAACGCGTTGCGCCGACCGCGGGCGTCGCCGAAACGGCCGGCGGGCACCAGCACGAGGCCGAAGGTGAGCGCGTACCCGGAGAGGATCCACTGCAGATCGCTCGACGACGCGTGCAGCGCCCGGTCGATCGACGGCACGGCGACGTTGACGATGCTGACGTCGAGCAACGTCATGAACGCGGCGACGAGTCCGACGCCGACGGCCTGCCAACGTCGGCGGTTGTCGGCGTCGGTCACCGGCGTCGGCGCCGTGCTCATCGTGCCCCCCGTCGGCCCTCGGTCGTGCGTGGTGGACTTCCACCCGGGTCTTCGGGGGGCGAACCGTGCCGGCTGGCTGCGCGGCTCACGCCATCTGGCGGGCGCAGAACCGGGGGCCGAAGTCGAGGCCGGCCATCGGTGAGTCCTCGCGGTGCAGCAGGCCCTTCTCGGTGAGCAGGTGCAGGGGGCTGACCACCTGCTCCTCGGTGAACCCGGACTCTTCGGCGATCAGGTCCGGGTAGGGCACCTGGCCGCGTGCCTCCAGGGTGGTGACCGCCTGGTACACCCGTTGCTCGGCCTCCGACAGTTGCACCTGCTGCATGGTTCCTCCTCTGCTCGTCCGCCACTGCGGTGGCGGTTGCCGGGCGGGGGTTACCCCCTGGGTGCCCGAAGATGCACACCCGATCGGGCGGTCGCGACGGCGGGCGGGTCCGGCGGGCGTGGCGGGGCGGTGCCCTAGGCTGCTTCCGTGATCATGTGGGATCTCGTCGTCGTCGGTGCGGGCCCCGCGGGGCTGTCCGCGGCGCACGCCGCTGCCCGTGCGGGCGTCTCCACCCTTGTGGTCGAGCGAGCCGTGCACCCGAGGTACAAGACCTGCGGCGGTGGCCTGATCGGCACCTCGCTGGCGGCCGTCCAGGATCGGATCGACGTGCCCGCGCACGACCGGGTGGACCGGGTGACGTTCACCCGCGACGGCCGCCGGGAGTTCACCCGCCGCCACGACAGTCCGGTGGTGACGATGGTGCGCCGGGAGGAGTTCGACGACCGGCTGCGCGCGGCGGCGGTCGCCGCGGGTGCGCAGGTGCGGGAGCGGGTCGCGGTCCGCGCGATCGAGCAGGACCCCGAGGGGGTACGCCTGCGGCTGGCCGACGGTACGACGATCGCGGCGCGTGCCGTGGTCGGGGCGGACGGCTCGTCGGGGGTGACCGCCCGGCACGTCGGGGTGCGGTATCGGCAGGTGGATCTGGGTCTGGAGTTGGAGATTCCGGTGCCGCCCGCCGAGCAGGATCGGTGGCGGGGTCGGCTGCTGCTGGACTGGGGCGACATGCCGGGCTCGTACGCGTGGGTCTTTCCCAAGGGTGACCGGTTGACAGTCGGCGTGATCGCCGGTCGGGGCGCGGGGGAGGGGACCCGGGACTACCTGCGACGGTTCGTCGACCGGTTGGGTCTGACCGGGTTGCCGGCGGAGCACGACTCCGGTCACCTGACCCGTTGCCGTACGGAGGATTCACCGTTGCGTAACGGCCGGGTGCTTGTCGTGGGCGATGCGGCGGGTCTGCTGGAGCCGTGGAGCCGGGAGGGCATCAGCTTCGCGTTGCGCTCCGGTGAGCTGGCGGGAGCGGCGGTCGCGGCCGGTGATCTGGCCGGGTACGAGCGGGCGGTGGCGGAGCGTCTGCTGCCGGAGATGCGGGCCGGGTTCCGGCTGCTCGACGTGTTCACCCGCCGCCCTGACGTGTTCCACGCCCTGTTGGCGACCCCGCCGGGCTGGCGGATGTTCGTGCAGTTCTGCCAGGGGCGGGCGAGCTTCGACGAGATGCTGGGCCGTCGCCCCATCCGGGTCGCCCTCGCGGTGCTCGACCGGTTGTCGCATCGGTCGCGCCAGGCCACCACCGCTCACCCAGGATCCTAGGACGCTCTACGGGGTGTGCGCGCGGCTACTGGTGTCGAGCGATCCGGTCGACGGACAATCAGGGCGGAGCAGGAGGAGACGCTGATGGCCGAGCAGCCGTTCACCGACGACGAGTACGCGTTTCTGCGCCACGCGCGGTTCGGGGAGTTGCCGCCCGCCGTCCGCCCCGACGAGCGGGTGGCGTTGACCGAGACAGATCCTGGGCGCGACCGGCCGGAGGAGTCCGAGGACCCGATCCGCTGGAACGTGCAGGGCTGAGAACGGGCGACGGGCCGCGGGTGTCGCCACCCACGGCCCGTCGACGGGTGGTGATCAGAAGACCGGCACGCCCTCGCGCACCAGTCGCCAGTTCTGCTGGAAGAAGTCGGCCGGGTCGATCGTCCCCCTGGCCTGCGCCCAGTCGATGAGCAGCTGCCGGATTTCCTGCTGCGCGTTGTAGACCTGGGTCTTCACGATGCCGGGGAAGTTGCCGCCGCCACTGCGCCGGTAGTTGTTCACCGCCACCACGAACTGGGCGTTGTCCGCCACCGGAGTGTCGGTGCCGGCCAGGACCAGTCGGGTGATCCGCTGCCCGACCGGCTTGGAGATGTCGATGTCGTAGTCCAGGCCGGAGAAGACGTCGTAGTTGTAGTCCGGCACCGCCGGGTCACTGATCTGCTCCGGGTCGGCCGGCGCGCCCGGCGCGAGGGTGCGGAAGAACTTCGCCGAGTACTCCAGGTACGCGCGCACCTCGGCGCCGCTGAGCACGACCGCCTCCAGGGTGTTGTCGTACACGTACAGGCCGGCCACGTCGCGGATCTTCACGTCGCCGGCGGGGAAGACGGCGGTCCGGCTGAACGGTGCCGCGATCGACAGCACCGGCAGGTCCGCGTACGCGGTGCCGGCCAGCGCCGCGCCGACCACCTCGGTCTGTACGTGGTTGATGAAGTCCAGGATCGGCGTGTCCTTGTACCGCGACTCCGCCGCGGACAACTCGACAGTGGACTGCGCCACCACCTGGTTGACGTACGCCACTGTCTTCTGGTGCTGGGCCCGTACGGCGGCGAGCACCTTCGGGTCCTCGACCACGGTGTTGGTGTTCAGCATGGTGGCGGCCTTCTTGGTGATCGTCCACCGGCCGTGCTCCCGGGCGAGGGTGAAGTCCATCCGGGTGAGCCGCTGGCCCCACTTCGACGGCTCGGAGAGCAGCACCTGCGTGCCGGTGCGCTCGTTGGTGACGAACCGCTCGACCACCTCGTTGTGCGCGTGGCCGAAGAGGATCGCGTCGATCCCCGGCACCTGCTGGGCGATGAGCGCCACCGGGTTCTCGTTCGGCAACTCCGGGCCGTAGCTGGAGGTGCCGCTGTCCCCGCCGTGCGCGGAGATCAGCACGACATCCGCACCCCGGGCCCGCATGATCGGCACCCACTTCGCGGCGGTCGCGATCATGTCGTCGAAGCGCAGCTTGCCCTCGACGTTGCCCTTGTCCCAGATGGCCACCCCGGGGTTGGTCAACCCCAGGATGCCGACCCGCAGGGTCGGCGCGGCGAACCCGAGGGAGACCTTCTTGATGACGTACGGCAGGAAGGCGGGCTTGCCGGTCTTCGCGTTGACGGCGTTCGCGGCGAGCGCCGGGAAGCCGAGCTGACGGATCCACAGGTCCAGCAACGGGAGACCGTAGTTGAACTCGTGGTTGCCCAGCGTCACCGCGTCGTAGTCGATGACGTTCATGGCCCGCGCCATCGGGTGCTTCTCCCCGGTGGCGGTGATCGGCTCCTGCTTGGCGTAGTACGTCGCGAGGGGAGTGCCCTGGATCGTGTCGCCGGCGTCGAGCACGAGCGTCGCCTTGCCGCGCCGCTCCCGACGGATCTGGTTGATCAGGGTCGCCAGCTTCGCGACGCCGATGTCGTTGTGCTTGCTGTCGTCGTACTCGGCGTCGCGGTAGTAATCCCAGTTGTAGACGTTGCCGTGCATGTCCGACGTGCCCAGGAGGGTGAGGTCCCAGGTGCGCGGCCGGGGCTTGCCGGCCGCCTGCGCGGGCGCGGCGGCGATCAGCGGAGTGGTCGCCGCGGCCGCCGCGGCGACGAGCACCTGGCGGCGCGACGGGCCGGAAGGAGAGGTCATGACGTGCCTTTCCGTGGGGGTGGACGCGCCTCGTGAGCGCCTTGCGCACCCTAACCAGCGGTTGTCACTCCCGCCACGCCAGCCCCGAGGGTTGCGGCGGTTTTCGCAGGCCGACGCGGGGTAGGGCGGACCGGGACGAGGGTTCGCGGGAGACCCCCGCCTCCGTGCGCAGCGAGGAGATGTCAGTGAACGAGGACCAGCACACCCAGCAGGACCCGACCAGCCAGTACGGGCAACAGTCCGGTCAGCCCGCCCAGCAGCAGTCGGCGCCCGGCTCGACCGCCGAGATGAATCCCAAGCCGGACCACGGGGAGGAGTCGTACCGGGGCAGCGGCAAGCTCGACGGCAAGCGGGCGCTGATCACCGGCGGCGACTCGGGCATCGGGCGGGCGGTCGCGATCGCCTTCGCCCGGGAGGGCGCGGACGTGCTCATCTCCTACCTCGGCGAGGAGGAGGACGCCGACGCCCGGGAGACGGTCCGGCTGGTCGAGACCGCCGGCCGGCGGGGCGTCGCGGTCCGCGGCGACATCACCGACGAGGCGCACTGCCAGGAACTCGTCGACCGGGCGGTACGCGACCTGGGTGGCCTCGACATCCTGGTCAACAACGCCGCGTACCAGATGTCGCAGGACAAGGGGATCCTCGGCATCAGCACCGAGCAGTTCGACAGGGTGTTCAAGACCAATCTGTACGCGATGTTCTGGCTCTGCAAGGCTGCCGTCCCGCACCTGGCCGAAGGCTCGGCGATCATCAACACGTCGTCGATCCAGGCGTTCGACCCGTCGCCGCAACTGCTCGACTACGCCACCACGAAGGCGGGCATCGCCAACTTCACCAAGGCCCTCGCCGCCGACCTGGCCGAGCAGGGCATCCGGGTCAACGCGGTCGCACCGGGCCCGGTGTGGACGCCGCTGATTCCGTCCACCATGCCGGAGGAGAAGGTGAAGCAGTTCGGCACCGACACCCCGGAGGGTCGTCCCGGGCAGCCGGCCGAGTTGGCGCCGGCATACGTCTTCTTCGCCTCGCAGGAGTCCAGCTACGTCACCGGCGAGATCCTGGGGGTCACCGGCGGTCGACCGACCAAGTGATCCGTCGCCGGCGGCCTGGTGTTCAGCGGGGCCACGCGGCGAAGCGGTGCCGGACTCCGGCAACGTCGGCGGCGCCCAGGCCGTACCGGGCGAAGCGTGTGTCGGAGAGCCGGTCCAGGTAACGGCCCGCGGCGCGCACGTCGTCCGGGTCCAGCGCCGGGTCGACCTGCCGTGCCAACACCAACAGTTCGGTCACGTCGTACTGATCGAGGGCTGCTGCCACGTCGATGAAGTCGCGAACCTCGCGCCGGTTCACCAGCGCCGCGATCTTGTTGGCGACCAGGTCACGGACGTCCATCACCGGGCCGAGGTCCATCACCACAGGGCTCTGCTGGCGGTCCAACCGGGCGAGGCTGAGCCGGATCTGCCGCCCGTCCCGGCTCACCACGAAGTCCTTCATGTCCTGCTCGTACCCGTCGAACAGCTCGGCCAGCTCACTGTCCGGGTCGGCATCGCTGACGACGAACCCGGCCCGCTCCAGGGCCACGCGTACCCCGGCGGACGCCGCCGCCGCGGCACCCTCCACGTCCGCGAAGAGGTCGACGTCCTCCGTCGGCCGGGCGACCAGCCCGTGTGCCGCCCAGGCCACCCCACCACCCAGCACGAACCGGTACGGCCCGGCGGCGGCGAGCGCCACCCGGGCGACCTCCCGGTAGAACTCGTGCAGATGAGGTTCGATCACGCCGCGCGCAGGCCGCGGTGCCGGCTCTCCCACGCCTGGCGTACACCCCGAGGCAGGTTGAGCAGTCGCCACACCCGACGCAGCGTCCGCCCGTTGATGAGAGCGCGCAGATCGTCGGCCCGGGTGGTCTCGCGAAGCACGTTCTCGTACATCCAGAGCAGTTGGTCGGGGTCGCCGAGGTCGAACGTGCGCTCGGCGTTCCACATCAGTCGTACCGGTAGCTCCACCACGCCTCGGGTGGGACCGGCCAGCTCAGTCAGGGTCCGCGCCACCACAGCAGGGCGACCCGGGCGGGCCAGGAACGCCACGCCGGTCGCGGTGGGGGAGACGGCCTGCATGGTGTCAGGGTAACGCCCGCCGGAGCCGGTGTCGCTCAGGTCGACCGCAGCGCCCGGCGTGGGGCACGCGGGACGCGGCGTCATGACCTGAAACGGTGTCCGTTTACGTCGGTAATGCGCCCTGGCCCGGCCCATGATCGACTCGCGTTCCTTGATGTCGGGGTGTCCTGCCGTCCGGGATGCCCCGGTTTCCGTGATCCCGAGTGGATCACGCGGGTGCGGGCCGGTTGCACGCCGTCGTGTCGGGGTGGCGTGGGTGGTGTGGGTGGTTTGTCCGGTGTCGGGTGGTGTGGGGGTGTGACCGGGTGCACCGGTGGGCTGGAATCATGGCCCGGCCGGGGTCGTTACATACCCTGACGATCGCAGCACCACCGCCGGCCTCCGGCCTGGTCACCCGGGCTGGAATGCCAGCCACCCCCCGGTCGTTACAGTCCCCACGAACGACCGCAGGCGCCGCCTCGACGAGGGTGCCGACGGGCGGGCCACCCCCGGAATGACCGAGGCCCCCGGTCGTTACACAGGGTCCCGGCGCCGCGAGCCCTCCGGCTTGCCAGGTCGCCGACCTCCCAAACTTTTTCCCCGTTTGTTCGTGCAGCGCCGGACGAGGTGCTCACACCCCTTGCCACCGCCTCCCGTTTGGTGGTGGGGGGTGTTCTACCCCCGAAGGAGCTACCCCCATGAACACGATGTTCCGGAAGAGCATGCTGTCTGTTGCTGGTCTCGCGTTCGCCGGTGGTGTGTTCGCCGGCCCGATCGCCGCTCACGCCGCTACCCCGGCCGTGGACGCGAGGCCGGTCGCGGTGGCCGTGCAGTCCGCCGCGCCGAAGCCGCAGGGCGACCAGTCCCAGATCAGCCTCAACGACGAGCAGACCGCCAACGTCAAGGCGATCATCGCCGCGACGAAGAAGGCCGGCCTGCCCGAGCGGGCCGCGGTCATCTCCATCGCCACGAGCCTGCAGGAGTCGAAGCTGGTCAACCTGGGCCACCTCGGCGACGCCAACGACCACGACTCTTTGGGCCTGTTCCAGCAGCGCCCCACCAGCGGCTGGGGCACCCCCGAGCAGATCACCAACCCCGAGTACTCCACCACCGCGTTCCTGAAGGGTTTGAAGCAGGTCGACGGGTGGCAGGACATGCCCCTGACCGACGCCGCGCAGACCGTGCAGGTCTCGGCGTACCCGGACGCCTACGCCCAGTGGGAGCAGCAGGCCACCGACCTCGTCAACCAGCACTGGAACAGCTGACCCGAAGCACAGCACCACAGCACGACACCGCTGGCCGGCACCCGCAACCCCCGGGGTGCCGGCCAGCGGAACGTCCGTTTCCCCACGGGAGGCATATGTCGCGCTGATCATGGCCGCAGACCGCATGCCCGCTGCCCGGCAGAAGCGGACGCCGCGCGAGTCGATCGGCGGGCAACCCTCGGGCTACTGGGGACCGACGGCCAGCCCTCGGCCACCGGCGGGGGCGGGAACAACGTCGAGGTTGGGCTGGTTGTGGACAGTGTCGGTGTGACTCAGTGTCCCGGGCCTCACCTAATATTGCCTTCGCGGAATACCGTTCGGCTGGAGCCGCGTCGTGCCACTCGCCGAGAGGCGACCTGCACACCGACACCAGCGCCGCCCCCGGCTCACCGGCCGGG
>NZ_JBEXYP010000020.1:0-117799 GCF_040630995.1 Micromonospora sp. NPDC005710
CTCCCGGGTCTGCGGCCCTCGGGAGGGCGACGGCTACCTGCGCTTCGTCGAGTACGCGCGGGAGCTGTGGCGGCTCGAACGCACCGACTTCATCGCCCCCACCCCCACCCCACCCCACCCCACCCCAACCCCTCTTTTGCTCGTGGTTGATCAAGAGGTTTCGGTCACCGGCAGCCGGTTTTTTGACGCAAACCTCTTGATCACCCGAGCGAGGGCGGGGCCTGGGGAGGGGCGGGAGGGGGTTTCGGGTTAGGGGAGGGGGAGGAGGAGGCAGGTGCTGGTGGCGTGGGCTACCAGGCGGGCGGTGGTGTCGGTGATGCGCGCCTCGGCCAGGGCCGTGCGGCGGCCGCGTTGCAGCACGGTGCCCTCGCAGCGAAGGGTGCCGCTGTCGACGGTGACCGGGCGGAGGAACTTCACGTTGAGGTCCAGCGAGGTGTAGCCGACGCCGGCGGGCAGGGTGGTGTGCACGGCGCACCCCGCCGCCGTGTCCAGCAGGGTCGAGAGCACGCCACCGTGGACGCTGCCGAGCGGGTTGTAGTGGAACTCCTGCGGCGTCAGTTCGACCACGACCCGACCCTCGTCGGCCTCCATCCGGGTCATGTCGAGAAGGTGCATCACCGGCGGCGCGGCCAAGTCACCGGCGATCATCGCCCGGAGCATGTCGAGGCCGCCGCGTCGACCGATCTGGGCCGCGTTGACCGACGGGTCCGACCAGGTGAAGGTACGGCTACGCGCTGGTTCCTGCGTCTGCGTCATGGACGCAGCCTGGCAGCCGGTTGCTGAGTCTGTCAACGAGACCTAGCCTGGTCGGATGCGACCCCCGGCTCTGGACTGGTCAGTGGAGAACTGCACCATCGCCCGCGCGATGGAGGTCCTCGGTGAGCGGTGGACACTCGTGGTCCTCCGCGAGGTGTTCACCGGCGTACGCCGTTTCGACGACATGCGGGTCCGCACCGGCATTCCGCGCCAGGTGCTCACCAACCGGCTCGCCGCCCTCGTCGAGCAGGGTGTGCTGAGTCGCGAGCCGTACCGGGAGCCCGGCAGTCGGCTCCGTCACGAGTATCGGCTGACGGAGAAGGGGCTGGATCTGTGGCCGGTGCTGGTCGCCGTCCTCGGGTGGGGTGACAGGTACCTCGCCGACGCGGAGGGTCCGCCGCTCACCGTCAGGCACCGCGACTGCGGCGCCGAGGTCCGCGCCGAGTTGCGCTGCGCCGACGGACACGACGTGGCCCGCCCCCGCGACGTGGTGCCCAGTCCGGGCCCCGGCGCCCGTCGCCGTACCCCCTGACACCGCGCCCGCCACGCCCCTGACGCCCGCCGCCCGTCGCGCGGCGTCCGCCGTCCGGTCGCCCCGGTGCGGGTGTACGGGGCGCATCAACGCATCGATGGTTGTGCCCGTCTAATCTGAATCGGATGTCGGTCGGGTGTGACGGTGGCTGTTCCCCAGCGTGTCAGGGGTGTTGCGGCCGAGTGGCGGATCACTGTCGCTGGATCCGGGCGAATCCAAGCCTTGTGAATGATCTTAAGTATGTGAATACTTCAGTCTCATCCGGCCGGTTTTCGCAGATCGGCCGGGTTGCCCTCGGGTCAGCCGCCCCCGGCCGACCCGCTCCCCCGCCCAGGAGGTTTGTTACATGCGACCCACGAGGTCATCATTCCGTGTTGCGGCTACAGTCGCCGTTTCCGGAACCCTGGTCGTCGGCTCGCTCATCGGCGCGCCCGCTCAGGCCGCTCCCGCCGCGTCGCCCGACACCGCCGCCGCGATCTCCGCGCAACTCGGCGACCGCTCCGCCGGCTCGTACATCGACGCCAGCGGCAAGTCCGTCGTCACGGTGACCGACGCGGCCGCCGCCAGCAAGGCGAGCAAGGCCGGCGCCGTCGTCCGCTACGTCACCCGTGGCGCCGCCGAGCTCAACCGGGCCACTGCCGAGCTCGAGCGCTCCGCCAAGATCCCGGGCACCGCCTGGTGGAGCGACCCGGTCACCAACCAGGTCGTCGTCTCCGTGGACAGCACCGTCACCGGCGCCAAGCTGGAGCGCGTCAAGGCCGCCGCCGCGCGGGCCAACGGCGCCGTCCGGGTCGAGGCCGAGGCCGGCGTGCTGAGCACCCGGATCTCCGGCGGCCAGGCCATCTACGCCGGTGGGGGCGGGCGCTGCTCGCTCGGCTTCAACGTGCGCAGTGGCAGCACCTACTACTTCGTCACGGCCGGGCACTGCACCAACATCTCGGCCAGCTGGTACTCGAACTCCGCCCAGACCGCGCTGCTCGGCACCCGCACCGGCACCAGCTTCCCGGGCAACGACTACGGCATCGTGCGGCACAACAACTCGGCGAACGCCGCCGGTAACGTCTACCTCTACAACGGCAGCTACCAGGACATCACCGGCGCCGGCAACGCCTCCGTCGGCCAGTCGGTGCAGCGTTCCGGCAGCACCACCGGCCTGCGCGGCGGCTCGGTGAACGCGACGAACGCCACTGTGAACTACGCCGAGGGCTCCGTCTCCGGTCTGATCCGCACCAACGTCTGCGCCGAGCCGGGCGACAGCGGCGGCTCGCTCTTCGCCGGCAGCACCGCCCTGGGCATGACCTCCGGCGGTAGCGGCAACTGCCGCTCCGGTGGCACTACCTACTTCCAGCCGGTCACCGAGGCGCTCAGCCGCTACGGCGTCAGCGTCTTCTGATCCACGCACCGCTCGCGGGCCGCCGGAACACTCCGGCGGCCCGCGTCGCGTTCGGAGCCAAGCGGGCCAACGCGACGGCGGTCAACCAGGCCCGGACGCGCTCGGCCGCCACCGGGAGACCAGCACGGCGGCCAGCGGTACGACCGCCTCGGCACCCGCCGCCAGCCGCTCGGTCAGCCCGATCCATGTCCCGTCAGTGAAGAGCTCGACGGCGAACCAGCCGACCAGCCCGAGGAGGAGCGCCGCCGCCGCGAGCGCCACCCGGCGTACGGGATCCCGTCCGCCGTCCGACGGGTGGCGGTGCTCCTGGTCGGGGGATGGCGTCGCCCGACCGGGCCCGGCCAGGGCCGGCCAGACGGCCAACGCCCCGAACGCCACACCGGCGGCCACGGCGTGCGTGGTCGAGTCACCGCCCGGGTTCTGCGGGAACGCGACCAGGACCAGGGTCGCCAGCCCGCCCAGCGCGAGCAGCGCCCGACCCGCCGGCGCGGCGCTGACCAGGCCGAGCGCGGTCGCCAGGTGACAGAGGCCCAGGCCGGCCAGGCCCACAGTCATGATCCAGCGATGGTCCGCGCCCGTGGCGGCGAGCGCGCTGATGGTCTGCCGCACCGGGTCGAACCCGTCGGACTGCGCGGCCTGCGCAAGGGTCCAGCCACCGACGAGGAACACCGGTGCGCCACCAGCCGACAGCAGGGCCCAGCGGGGAACGGCAGACATCGGGCGATCGTAGCGATGCGACAGCACCGCGGTTCCCAGGCCGCGTCCGGGCCGCGCAGCCGCCTGCGGGTGCGAGCCCGACGGCAGGATCAGACGGGGTGAGGTCTCACGGGAGCCGGTCGCCGGAAGCGGGCCCGCTCGGAGGTCCGAGCGGATCCGGGGGTACGACGCCGATGGTCGGCAGGTCCGGGCCGACGCGGACGGTGCCGCCGGTCGACCAGGCGAGGTGCGCCCGCCGGGCGGAGAGGACCGCCAGTAGCGGCCAGAGGGAGACCGCCACCGCCGTGATCCGCTCGGCCAGCCCGGTGCGGGATCCACTCGTCACCTCGAACGCGCACCAGCCGAACAGCGCGAGCAGCACGAGCGTGGCGCTCAGCCCCACCGTCCGGCGAAACGCCCACGGCGGCTCCGGTCGGGTGGGGTGCTCGCTGTCGTGACCGCGCGGCAGCCGCAGCGCTGAACCGGCCGGCCAGAGCACGAGGGCGAGGACGGCCACCGTCGCCGCGACGCCATGGCTGACAGAGCCGCCGACCGGCGGCCGGGGAAAGGCGACAAGCACGATGGTGGCCACCCCACCGATCGCGAGCAGGAAGCGGCTCGGCAGCCCGGCGGCGTGCAACACGGCGGCGACCGACAGGTAGCAACAGCCGAGGAGCACCAGGGCCACCACCATGATCCAGGCGTCGGTGGCGTCCTGCCCCGCCAACTCGCTGATGGTGTCCCGGACCGGGTCGTACCCGATGGGCTGCCGGGCCTCCGCCACCGTCCAACCGGCCACCAGCAGGACGGGCGCAGCCGCCGCCGTGGCGACAGCCCAGTTCGGTACGGGCCGCATTTCGCCACGTTAACCGGCCCGGCTGCCGGGGGAGTCGGGTTCGCCGGCCCACCCCACCAGCGAATCGGGCCGGCCTGCCGGGTGCCCGGAGGCGGGGCGGCCACCCCTGACAGAATGCGGGTGAGGACTGTTCCACGATGAGGAGTTGCCAGCCGTGATCCGTACCCACAATGCCGGAAGCCTGCGCGCCGCGGACGCCGGCTCGACGGTGACGCTCGCCGGCTGGGTGGCCCGCCGCCGCGACCACGGCGGGGTCATCTTCGTCGACCTGCGCGACGGTTCCGGTGTTGTCCAGGTGGTGTTCCGCGAGGAAGATGCGCACGCGCTGCGCAACGAGTTCTGCGTGAAGGTCGTGGGCGAGGTGACCCGCCGCCCGGCCGGTAACGAGAACCCGGAGCTGCCCACCGGTGAGGTCGAGGTGACAGTCGTCGAGCTGGAGGTGCTCTCCGAGGCGGCCCCGCTGCCGCTGCCGGTGGACGACCAGATCGAGGCCGGCGACGACATCCGACTCCGGTACCGCTACCTGGACCTGCGTCGCAGTGGCCCGGCCAACGCGCTGCGGCTGCGCTCGCGCGCCAGCCAGCTCGCCCGGGGTGTGCTGCACGAGCGGGACTTCCTGGAGATCGAGACGCCGACGCTCACCCGCTCCACGCCGGAGGGCGCCCGCGACTTCCTGGTGCCGGTGCGCCTCCAGCCGGGCAGCTGGTACGCGCTGCCGCAGTCGCCGCAGTTGTTCAAGCAACTGCTGATGGTCGGCGGCATGGAGCGGTACTACCAGATCGCCCGTTGCTACCGCGACGAGGACTTCCGCGCCGACCGCCAGCCGGAGTTCACCCAGCTCGACATCGAGATGTCGTTCGTCACCGAGGACGACGTGATCGACCTCGGCGAGGCCATCGTCTCGTCGCTGTGGAAGAACCTGGCCGGGCACGAGATCACCCGACCGATCCCGCGCATCACCTGGCACGACGCGATGGCCCGGTACGGCTCGGACAAGCCGGACCTGCGCTACGGCGTGGAGCTGACCGAGCTGACCGAGTACCTGCGCGGCACCGAGTTCCGGGTCTTCGCCGGAGCGATCGACGCCGGTGGCTACGTCGGCGCCGTGGTGATGCCGGGTGGCGCGGCGCAGAGCCGCAAGGAGCTGGACGGCTGGCAGGACTGGGCGAAGGCGCGGGGCGCCCGTGGCCTGGCGTACGTCGTGCTGGACGCCGAGACCGGCGAGGCGCGCGGCCCGGTGGCGAAGAACCTGTCCGCCGAGCACCTGGGCGGGCTCGCCGACACGGTCGGCGCGAAGCCGGGCGACGCGGTCTTCTTCGCCGCGAGCGCCACCACCCGGGAGGCCCAGGAGCTGCTCGGGGCGGCCCGCGTCGAGATCGCCAAGCGGTCCGGCCTGATCGACGAGAGCGCGTGGGCGTTCTGCTGGGTGGTCGACGCGCCGATGTTCGAGCGCACGGACGAGGGCGGTTGGACGGCGGTGCACCACCCGTTCACCTCGCCGAACTCCGAGTGGGTCGACCGGTTCGAGGAGGCTCCGGACCGCGCCCTCGCCTACGCGTACGACATCGTCTGCAACGGCAACGAGATCGGCGGCGGGTCGATCCGTATCCACCGGGGCGACGTGCAGAAGCGCGTCTTCGACCTGCTCGGCATCACGCCGGAGGAGGCGCAGGACAAGTTCGGCTTCCTGCTGGAGGCGTTCAAGTACGGCGCTCCGCCGCACGGCGGCATCGCCTTCGGCTGGGACCGGGTCTGCATGCTGCTCGCCGGCGCGGACTCCATCCGTGAGGTCATCGCCTTCCCGAAGACCCGGGGTGGCTTCGACCCGCTGACCAGCGCCCCCACCCCGATCACCGCCGAGCAGCGCCTTGAGGCCGGCATCGACGCCAAGCCCAAGCCCGCCGCGACGGCCCACACGGGCACAGCCGGCCCGGCAGCCCCGGTAGCAGACCCGGTCTGACCGACCCCCACCCCGCTCCTGCTTGGTTGATCAAGAGGTTTGCGTCATCATCCCCCGGCGAGATGACGCAAACCTCTTGATCGTCGGTGGGGGAGTGGTCGGGGACGACGAACCGCCCACGCCGGTGCACGCGTACGGTGCCGCGAAGGCGGCGGCCGAGACCGCCGTGCGGGCGATCGACCCGGGCGCGGCAGTGGTCCGGACCTCCCTCATCGTGGGGGAGGGCAGCAAGCAGATCCAGCTCTGCCGGGACGCGCTCGCCGGCCGGGCCACCCTGTTCAGCGACGAGCTGCGCTGCCCGATCGACGTCACCGACCTGGCCGACGCCGTGCTGGAGTTGGTCGCCTCGGCGTACGCCGGCCTGCTGAACGTGGCCGGCCCGGATGCGGTCAGCCGGGCGGAGTTGGGCCTGCTGGTCGCCGAGCGGTACGGCCTCGACCCGGCCGGGTTGAAGACCACCACCAGCGCGGCCACCGGCCTGGTCCGCCCTCTGGACGTACGCCTGGACTCCGGGCGGGCGGCGGTCCTGCTGCGCACCCGGCTACGCGGAGTACGTGAGGTTCTGGCCCGCTGACTCCTGCACACTTCCTGTGCACAATAGTTGTGCACAGGAAGTGTGCAGAGATAGTGTGCAGTCATGGTGAACGATGAAGACGCTCCGCGCGCGGCGCTACGTGAGGTCCGCATCGACAAGCGGCAAGTCCGAGTGCTGGCACACCCGCTCCGAATGCGGCTGGTTGGCGCCCTGCGGGTGAAGGGACCCGCCACCGCCACCACCCTCGCCGAACTGCTCGGCACGAATACCGGTGCGACCAGCTACCACCTGCGCCAACTCGCCGAGGTCGGGCTCGTCATCGAAGACCCCGACCGAGGCAGTGGACGGCAACGTTGGTGGCAGGCGGCGCACGACGTCACCAACTGGGAGCCGAGTGACTTCGATGACGACCCCGACGCCCGGGCCGCGATCGAGTGGATCCAGGGCGACCAGGTGCGTCTTCTCGTCGAGACCGCTGACCGCTGGTTCGCCACCCAGCACGAGTGGTCACCCGCCTGGCGGGACGGCTTCGGCATGGGCGACATCTTCATGACCATCCCGCCCGGCCGACTGGAGGAGCTCAAGGCCGAGGTGTGGCAGGTGCTGGAGCGCTACCACCGCGAGGCCGACTCCGCCGACTCTGTCGACCCGGAGGCCCGCCCGGTGCAGGTCTTCCTGGCCAGCTACCCGCTGCGCGAGGGCCTGCGATGAGTGAGCCGGGTTCGCGAGCCCCGCAGTCGCGAACGGGGGTGTCGTCGTGAGCGCGCTGACCGTACGTCAGGTTCGCGGTCGTTATCTGACGCTGTACGGCCTGCGCTGGCTACCCACGGGTCTGATCATCCCGGTGATGATCCTGCTGATGCAGGAGCGCGGCCTGTCGTTGCCGCAGATCGGCCTGGTCGGCACGGCGCAGGGGTTGCTGGTGTTGGCGTTGGAGTTGCCCACCGGGGGCCTCGCCGATGCTCTCGGTCGGCGGCCGGTGCTGCTCGCCGCCGGCGTGCTCAACCTCGCTTCGCTTGCGCTGTTCGCAGTGGCCGACTCGTTCGTGCTGTTCTTCGTGGTGTGGGCGTTGCAGGGCGTCTACCGGGCGCTGGACAGCGGCCCGTTGGAGTCCTGGTACGTCGACGCCACACTGGCCGCCGACCCGGAGGCCGAGTACGAGCGTGGTCTCGGCCACGCGGGCACCGTCATCGGTGGGGCCATCGGGGGTGGCGCGCTGCTCAGTGGTGGTCTCATCGCCCTCGGCCCGATCGGGCCGGTCACCGCCCTCACGGTGCCCGTGCTGGCCGCCATCGTCGCGCAGGCGGCGGCGCTCGTCGCGCTCGTGGTGCTGCTTGTCGAGGAGCGGCCGGCCACGGGGTTCGCGGCGCTGCGGTCCTCGGTGATCCAGGCGCCCCGGATGATCGGGCAGGCAGTGGGGCTGTTGCGTCGCTCCCGGGTGCTGCTGGCGCTGGTGGCCGTCGAGCTGTTCTGGGGCTTCGGCATGATCACGTTCGAGTCGCTGCTTCCGGTCCGGCTCGCCGAGGTGATCGGGGACCCGGAACGTGCGGCCGTGCTGCTCGGGCCGGCGAACTCGGCCGCCTGGCTCGCCTCGGCCGCCGGCGCGGCACTGACCCCGCTGTTGCTGCGCTGGTTCGGTGCCGCCCCTGGTGCGGCCCTGCTGCGCGTCCTGCAGGGCGTGACGGTGGTCGGGATGGGACTGTTCGCCGGGCCGGTCGGGGTGCTGGTGGCGTACCTGGCCTGCTACGCCGTGCACGGCGCGTCCAACCCGCTGCACAGTGGGCTGCTGCACCGGCAGGTCGACGGCCCGTACCGGACCAGCGTGCTCTCGCTGAACTCGATGATGGCGCAACCGGCCGCCGCTCTCGGTGGGGTGGTGCTCACCGCGCTCGCCGCCGCCACCAGCATCAGTACCGCGATGGTGGTCGGCGCTGTGGTGCTGGCCGTCGCCGCCCCGTTGTACCTGCCCGCCTGGCTGGCCGGCCGCCGGGCCGCCCGGGTTGTCGAGCCGACAGCGGTTCCGGTTCCCGCCGCGGACCGCTGAGCACAGGGGCCCCTCGTTCGCGAGGGGGCCCTGCGCGTCAGACGAGGCGGATGGAGCTGAGCGGAAGGGTGAAGGTGTAGCCGAGCCGACGGTAGAGCCGCGCCGCGCCGACATTGTGCGTGTAGACGCCGAGCCCGACCATGTCGTGGCGCGCCAGCAGCGCCCGGGTCATCCCGGCGGTCAGGGCCGCGCCCAGCCCTCGTCCGCGGTGGTCGGGGGCGACGGTCAGGCCGGCGAGGAATCCGATGTCACCCTGGCTGCGGTCCGCGCCGCACGCCACCAACCGGCCGCCGGCCCGGATGCCGTACCAGTCGACCACCCGTGGGTCGCCCGGGCGGGACGTGCTGGTGGGGAACGACTCGCCGACGAGTGCCGCAAGCTCCGGCTGGTCGGCGTCGGTGAGGCGTACCACCGACTGCTCGTGCGGCTGTGTCGGAGGCGACGTGTCGGTCCAGTGGAAGTCCCAGTCGCTGTGGTCGGCCACCGCCAACCGGTCGGCCAGCAGTGCGCGATCGTGTCTCGGCAGGTGCAGCCGCTGACCGGGCTGGAGCATCCCGTCGGCGGCGAGCGCGACACAGATCTCCAGCGCCGCTTCGGCCGGGCCGATCGCGCAGGCGGCGGGTCCGTGCTCGGGCGGGACCAGCCACAGTACGGCGCCGTCGCGCCGGTACATGAGCGCCGGTACGGCCCGCCCGAGCGCGTGCCGGGCGAACGGGTGATGGCCGACGGCGGCCAGGATGGCGCTCCGATCCTGGAGCCTCCGGTCGTCGATGATCATGCGTCCAGCCTAGGAGCCCGGGGTGGATCACCTGCGCAGGGCCGGTGCGGGGTGGCCGTCTCCACGGTGGAGATTGGCGAGTCGACCGATTGGGTACATCACGCGCCGACCTACTGGGAACCCCCACCGGAGGACCGACATGCTCGCCATTCTCGCGGCAATCGTCTTTGGCTTCGCACTGCTGCTCGACCTGCTCGACACCAACTTCGGCGCACCCGACCTGTTCAACTGGAACACCCTCGTGCTCATCGGACTTCTCCTGCTCTCGCTCTACCTCGCCGGCGTGGGCAGCGGCCCGCGCGGTGGCGGTGGCGGCGGCGGTGGCCGCTGGTACCGGGGTCGTCGCCCCGGGCGTGGCTGACCGGAACCGATCACCGGTGGCGGGCCCGCGGCGCGATTCCGGCGTCGTGGGCCCGGCCCGGTACTGTCTTCGTGATGGAGTCCGACGCCCTCTTCTCCCTTGGTGAACCCGCCGGGTCGCGCACCGCGCCCGACGGTCCCGCCGGTGTCGACGGCTTCACCGCGGTGGCCGACGATTCACCCCTGCCCGTCCGGATGCGCCCGGTGACCCTCGACGAGTTGGTCGGGCAGGAGCACCTGCTCGCTCCCGGTGCGCCCCTGCGGCAACTGGTCCACGGCGGGGCACCGATGTCGGTGATCCTCTGGGGCCCGCCGGGCAGCGGCAAGACCACTATCGCGCACCTGGTGGCCGGGGCGACCGACCGCCGCTTCGTCGCCATGTCGGCGCTCTCCGCCGGCGTGAAGGACGTCCGGGCGGTGATCGAGGCGGCTCGCCGCCAGCGCCGATCCGGCGGCCCGCAGACGGTGCTGTTCATCGACGAGGTGCACCGGTTCAGCAAGACCCAACAGGATTCGCTGCTCGCCGCCGTCGAGGACCGTACGGTCACCCTGCTGGCGGCGACCACCGAGAACCCGTACTTCTCGGTCATCTCACCGCTGTTGTCGCGGTGCGTGCTGCTCACCCTGCAACCGCTTGACGACGAGGCGGTGCGGGGCCTGCTGCGCCGCGCGGTCGCCGACAAGCGTGGCCTGGACGACGCACTGGCAGTGACCACCGAGGCCGAGGACCACCTGGTCCGGCTGGCCGCCGGTGACGTCCGCAAGGCGCTCACCGCCCTGGAGGCGGCGGCGGCCTCCGCCACGGCCCTCGGCAGCGGGCGAATCGACCTCACCACCGCCGAGCAGGCGGTCGACGTGGCGGCGGTGCGTTACGACCGCGACGGCGACGCCCACTACGACGTGGTCAGCGCCTTCATCAAGAGCATGCGCGGCTCGGACGTGGACGCGGCGGTGCACTGGCTGGCCCGGATGCTGGTCGCCGGTGAGGACGCCCGGTTCATCGCCCGTCGTCTGGTCATCTTCGCCAGCGAGGACGTGGGCATGGCCGATCCGGGGGCGCTGAGCGTCGCGACCGCCGCCGCGCACGCGGTGGAGTACGTCGGGCTGCCCGAAGCGCAGCTCAACCTCGCCCAGGCGGTGATCCACCTGGCCACCGCTCCCAAGTCGAACTCGGCCACCACCGCCATCGGCGCCGCGATCGCCGACGTCCGCGCCGGTAGCGGCGGCCCGGTGCCGCGAGGACTGCGCGACGCGCACTATTCCGGTGCCCGAGGGTTGGGCCACGGGACCGGCTACCGCTACCCGCACGACGACCAGCGCGGTGTGGTCACCCAGCAGTACGTTCCGGACGACCTGGTGGGCACCGACTACTACCAGCCCAGCCCACACGGCGCGGAACGGGCGGTGGCCAGCCGGCTGCCGCTCCTGCGCCGGATCGTGCGTGGTCTGCCGGCCCCGGCCGCCCGCCCGGAGACGCCGACATCCGAGCCGTCCGTAACGGCGCAGACCGCGCCAGCGCTATCCCCGGGGGTCACCCGTCCGACGACGGGCGCGGGTGCCCCCGGCACGATGCAGGGCAGCGGCACCGACGCCGCAGGAGAGGGTCAACAGTGAGATCGCGTGGTGGGGACCGCCCGGACGAGGGCCCGGACGAGGGGCGCGATCCCCGCGCCAAGACCCGTCGTTGGGGTCGCGGCCGGCCGGCTGAGCCCGAGCCGGAGGAGCCGGTCGCCGGCGAGGAGTTCGGCTGGATCGACGACCTGCGCTCGGCCAAGCAGCAGCGCACCGAGTTGGGCCCGGACGGCGCACCTGCCGAACCGAACCGACCCCGCCCCGGCATGCCGCCGGCAGACCCGGCCGGACCGCCGGCACGACCCGCCCCGCGTACGCCGGCAGAGCCGGCCGGTGCGCGCGGCGGTGGGCCGGAGCCCTCGACACCGCCGGCCCCGCGCCAGACCGAGCCGGGCGGTGCCGCCACCCGTCGACCGGTCGACGGCCCCTGGCCGGGGGAGGCCCCGGCGACCGGCCGCCGCCCGGACGACCGGCCGCCGCCCGCCAGCCCCGGCGCACCAGGTCAGCCGCCCCGCCGCGGGGTACAGCCGGTGCCCGGCGCCCGCGCTGCCGTACCACTGTCGGCGCCGACCGCCCGTCCGGGCGGGGGCGACCCGGCCGGGCCTCGCCCGGCACCCGACGCGCCTGGCGGTCCGGCCCGTCCTCGCGGTGCGGCGGTTCCCGCCGGCCCGCCCGTGGGCCCACCGACCGCAGGCGCCCCGACCGGCCGTCGCCCGGACGCCGCTGTTCCACCGGGCCGTCATCAGGACCCGGCCGCTCCCGACGCCATGCCGCCGCTCCGCCGTCCGGACGCCGGCCCGCTGGGCCGCCGGCCGGGCCCCGAGCAGCCGATCGAGCCCGGCCGTGCCGTGCCACCTGCCGACGGCACGCCCGCCGGTCGGCGTGCTGCCGGCCCGCCGACCGACCCGGCGCGGGCCGCCGGAGCACCCACCGCCACCGGTCCGGCCCGCTTCGACGGCACGCCGGCCGGCGTCGTGCCTCCGCCCGCGGGCGGGCTGCGGCCCGACCCCGCCATCGATCGTGACCCGCGTACGGCCCGGCGTCGTCCGGGCCCGGCCGACCCCGGTGCGCCCGAACCCGCCGGGCAACGTGCTCCCGAGCGTCCTCGTCCGGCAGCCGGCGGGCGTCGCCGCGCCGCGGAACCCGACGAGCCGGTCGTGCCCCGCTCGGGCAACGCCCCACCCGTGCCCGGCGCCGGTAACGCCCCACCCGTGCCCGGTTCGGGCAACGCCCCACCCGCACCCCGCGGCGGCAACGCCCCACCCGTGTCCCGCTCGGGCAACGCCCCACCGGTGTCCCGCTCGGGCAACGCGTCGTCGGTGCCCGAGGCGACCGGCACGCACAGCGGTGCGCTGCCCACCGGCCCCGCCGACGGCACCGGTCGCCGCCGGGTCGTCTCCGACGAACCGGAACGTCGAACGCCCCCGGGTGGCACACCGCGCCTGGACCGGCCGGAGCGGCCCGCGGACTGGCTCCGCCAGGCCGGCCGACTGCCCCACACCGACCCCGGCCTGCCGGTGGTCAACCGCCGAGACGGCAACCCACCGGCCGGGGGTCGCCGTCCGGCACCGCCCACCGGGCCGGCGGATCTCGTCGACCAGGCGTCCGGCCGGCTCGCCGTGCCGGACCCGGCAGCGGAGCAGAACACCGCCCGCCGGCCCGCCGGTCCGCCCGTCGACCCGGGCGCGGACGCACCGGCCGGTCATCGCGCCGTCCGGCCCGACGCCTCGGGATCCACCGGGGAGCAGGCGCTGCAGTATCCGCCGACCGGTGAACGGCCCGCCCGTGGGCGGGGCGCCGCGGCAGTGCCCGCTTCGGATCCCACCGGGCGGCGTGGCCGTGCCGTGGCAGGACCCGGTCCGGACGCACCACCCGCCCCGGATCCGACCGGCCGACGTCGTCGTCCAGCAGCCGAGCCGGGCCCCGACGGTGCCGGTCGACAGGGACCCGCCGATCAGGGCGACGACAGCTACGCCGCCGGGCGACCCGCCCACGGCACTGGTCCGACAGCTCGGGGGGCCGTCCGCTCCGCCCCACCCGGCCGGGCGCGGCCCGTTCCCGGCGACGCGCCGGCACCCGGCCCCGGGCACCGTGGCGCTGACGGCCCGGTGCGACCGGGCCCGGGTGGCGACGTGGCACCCCGGGACGCGACCCGACCGGACGGTCCGGCTCGTGCGGCGGTGCCGCCGGGTGTGGACGGTCCGCCACGTTCACGGCCGGACGGTCCGGCTCGTGCCGCCGTTCGCCCACCCGGCGGGCTGCCGCCGACCGCCGAGCGGACGGCAAGTGAGCCGACACCGACCGGGCCGGCCCGTGCCGCTGCGCCGGTTGGCCGACCCGCGCCGGCCGACCGTGCCGCCGGTCGTGCGCTGCCCCCGCCTCGGGAGCCCGGTCGTGCCGAGCCGAGCGGTGTCGCGCCGGTGCCGCCGCCCGGACGCGGCGGCGAGCCGGTCGGCGTGGCCCGCGCCGCCGCCGTGGTGCCCTCCGCGTCCGGCCCGGTGGACCGGCCGGGTCCGGAGCCCTCCGACGGGCCGGCGCTGCGGTCGGCCGGACAGGACGCCCCGGACGACGAGGTCGCCTCGGGGGCCCGTTCCGAGGAACGGCGACAGACCCGCGAACGACGGCGGCTGCGTGCGGCGGCGTTGGTGCTCGTCAGCGTCGTGCTGCTCGGTGCGGTGCCGCTCTTCTTCGGCATCCGGACGCTGAGCCGTGACCCGGTCTTCGACAACCTGGACCAGCTCAACGTGCCCGGTTGGGCGGCCACGAAGACCGTCGACGACGTCAGCGGCAGCCGGTGGTGCCTGCTCGACTGCCGACTGCGCGAGCGCACCGTGACCTCGGAGAAGGCGCCCAAGGACACCGCGCAGGTCTACGAGGACGCGCTGCGCCAGGACGGGTGGCGGCCCTGGAAGGTGAGCCGCTGCCCGGAGCAGCAGACCAAGGGCAGCTACACCTGCTGGCGTCGCGACGAGTTGACGCTCGACCTGTGGGTGCGTGAGCCGACCTGCGTGCCGCCGCCTGTCGACGGCGAGCCGGCGGTCGTACCGTCCACGGACCCGTCGGCCGCTGCGACCGGGTGCACCGGCTCGTTGGTGTCGGTGAAGGTCCGCAACTCGATCGACGACGAGCGGACCAGGCCGCAGCCGAGCACCGACCCCTCACTGACCGGTGAGGATCCGTTCCCCACTGTCAGTGCGGATCCGCTGGGTGAGCTGACACCCTCACCGTCCTGAGCCGGTCTCCATCACGGACGGTAGGGTCTGGGGCTGGCGGGCACGCCCGCTACCGGTGACCGCCGACTATTCGGCGGCCGGTACGGGTGCCATGGTTGTGCGTTCCGGGGACGTCGGATCCTGCGGAACTCTGCTTGAGGAGGACAGGCGTGAGCGACATTGGAGCGATCGCGGCGCTGATCGCGGCAAGCGCGTTCGCGGTGCTGGTGCTCATCCTGACGCTGCCCATCCTGCGGCTGCGGCACACGGTTGACGCGACCACCCGCATGATCAACGACCTCAACGACCGCACCGCGCCGCTGCTCGGTGACGTCAACACCACTGTGAAGAACGTCAACACCGCGCTGGAGCAGGTGCAGATCTCGCTCGACGGTGTGAACCTCCAGCTGGCGAAGGTCGACACCATGACCAGCCACGCACAGAACGTCACCGCCAACGTCGCCAACCTGGCCACTGTCGTCTCCGCCGCGGCCGCCAACCCGCTGGTGAAGGTGGCGGCGTTCGGCTACGGCGTGCGTAAGGCCGCCGCCGGCCGCCGGCACGCCGAGACCGAGCGTGAGGTACGCGACACCATCAAGCAGCAGCGACGGGCCGCGCGACGCGGCAACAGCTGACCGGCCCGGCGCATCAGGAGGTTGCGGGACATGAGGCGCTTGTTCTGGCTCGGTATCGGCGTCGCCGTCGGGGTGATCGTGGTCCGCAAGGCGACCCGGACCGCCCAGGCGTACACGCCGGCGGGTGTCGCCAGCTCGCTGACGGAATCCGCTGGCGGGCTCGTCGAGTCGCTGCGTAGTTTCGTGGAGGACGTCCGTGTAGGGATGGCCGAACGCGAGCAGGAGATCCACCACGCGTTCGCCCAGGGCGAGGCGTTCGACGACAAGTTCGCCGACCTGCGGGAAGACCCGCGTATCGGTGATCGGGAAATCTTTCCGGAGGAACACCAGCGATGAAGACGGCGGAGATCAAGCGGCGGTACCTCGCGCACTTCGAGGCGAATGGCCACACCGTGGTGCCGTCCGCTCCGCTGCCCGCCATCAACGACCCGAACCTGTTGTTCGTCAACGCCGGTATGGTGCAGTTCGTCCCGTACTTCCTGGGTCAGCAGACACCCGCGTACCAGCGGGCGGTGAGTGTGCAGAAGTGCATCCGTACCCCGGACATCGACGAGGTCGGCAAGACCAGCCGGCACGGCACGTTCTTCCAGATGAACGGCAACTTCTCGTTCGGTGACTACTTCAAGGCCGGGGCGATCCCGCTGGCGTGGGACCTGGTCACCAAGTCACAGGCCGACGGCGGGTTCGGGTTGGACCCGGAGCGCGTCTGGCCGACGGTGTACCTGGACGACGACGAGGCGTATGAGATCTGGCGGTCGGTGGGGGTGCCCGCCGAGCGGATCGTGCGTCGCGGCAAGGCTGACAACTTCTGGTCGATGGGCATTCCCGGGCCGTGCGGTCCGTGCTCCGAGCTGTTCTACGACCGGGGTCCGGAGTACGGCCGCGAGGGTGGCCCGGCGGTCGACGAGGACCGCTACATGGAGTTCTGGAACCTCGTGTTCATGCAGTTCGAGCGGGGTCCGGGCACCAGCAAGGAGGACTACCCGATCCTGGGTGACCTGCCGGCGAAGAACATCGACACCGGCATGGGCCTGGAGCGGATGGCCTCGATCCTGCAGGGTGTGGACAACCTGTACGAGATCGACGAGGTCCGGCCGATCCTGGCCCGCGCCGCGGAGCTGACCGGTAAGCGCTACGGGGCGCACTCCGGGCATGTGGCCAGCGAGTCGCACCCGGACGACGTGCGGTTGCGGGTGATCGCGGACCACGTGCGGACGGCGTTGATGCTGATCGGCGACGGGGTGACCCCGTCGAACGAGGGCCGTGGGTACGTGCTGCGGCGGATCATGCGCCGGGCGATCCGGTCGATCCGGCTGTTGGGCTGGCAGGAGCGGGCGCTGCCCGAGCTGCTGCCGGTGGCCCGGGACTGCATGGCGCCGTCGTACCCGGAGCTGGCGACCGACTTCGACCGGATCGCTGACTACGCGTACGCGGAGGAGGAGGCGTTCCTGTCCACCCTGCGGGCGGGCACGACGATCCTGGACACGGCGATCGCGGAGACCCGTACGGCGGGTGGTTCGGCGTTGTCGGGGGCGAAGGCGTTCCAGTTGCACGACAC
This sequence comes from Micromonospora sp. NPDC005710, assembly GCF_040630995.1. NCBI lineage: Bacteria > Bacillati > Actinomycetota > Actinomycetes > Micromonosporales > Micromonosporaceae > Micromonospora > Micromonospora sp. NPDC005710. The sequence continues at coordinate 16,888 of NZ_JBEXYP010000020.1, forward strand.
GTACGGCTTCCCGATCGACCTGACCCTGGAGATCGCCGCGGAGCAGGGCCTCAGCGTCGACGACGAGGGTTTCCGCCGGCTGATGGCCGACCAGCGGACCCGGGCGAAGGCGGACGCGCAGGCCCGTAAGACCGGCCACGTCGACCTGTCGGCGTACCGCTCGGTGCTCGACGCGGGTGGGCCGGTGACGTTCACCGGGTACAGCGAGGTGTCCCGCGAGTCGACGGTGCGGGCGTTGCTCGGCGCCGACGGCCCGCGCCAGGCGGCGACCGAGGGCGACACCATCGAGCTGGTGCTGGACACCACCCCGTTCTACGCCGAGGGCGGTGGCCAGCAGCCCGACCAGGGCATGATCACGGTGGGTGGCGGGCAGGTCGAGGTGCTCGACGTGCAGCAGCCGGTGCCGGGTCTGATCGTGCACCGCGCCCGGGTCATCCGGGGTGAGGTGCGCGCCGGTGAGGCCGGCTTCGCCGAGATCGACACGACCCGGCGTCGGGCGATCTCCCGGTCGCACACCGCCACGCACCTGGTGCACCAGACGATGCGCAACTTCCTCGGCGAGTCCGCCACGCAGGCGGGGTCGTTGAACGCGCCCGGTCGACTCCGGTTCGACTTCAACACCCCGACCGGGGTGTCGCCGAGCGTCCTGCGTGACGTGGAGCAGCAGGTCAACGAGGTGCTCCTGGCCGACCTGGAGGTGCACGCCTTCATCACCTCGCTGGAGGAGGCGCGGCGGATCGGCGCGATGGCGCTCTTCGGCGAGAAGTACGGCGAGGAGGTGCGGGTCGTCGAGGTGGGTGACTACGCCCGTGAGCTGTGCGGCGGCACGCACGTGGCCCGGTCGGCCCAGCTCGGCCTCGTGAAGATCCTCTCCGAGTCGTCCATCGGGTCGGGTGTCCGCCGGGTCGAGGCGCTTGTCGGCATGGACGCCTTCGGCTTCCTGGCCAAGGAGCACCTGCTCGTCTCCCGGCTGGCGGAGCTGTACCGGGTGCCGAACGACCAGGTCGCTGACCGGGTGGAGCAGACGGTCTCCCAGCTTCGGGACGCCGAGAGGGAGCTGGAGAAGCTGCGCGCCCAGTTGGTGCTGGGTGGCGCGGCGGCGCTCGCGGCGCAGGCCAAGGACGTGCGCGGGGTCGCGTACGTGGGCACCGAGGCGCCGGAGGGCGCGGCCGGTAACGACGTGCGGACCCTGGCCCAGGAGATCCGCGGCAAGATCGACCCGGCGCGGCCGGCGGTCGTCGCGGTGGCGGCCCGATCGAACGGCAAGGCGTCCCTGGTGGTCGCTGTCAACGCGGCGGCGCGGGGCCGTGGCCTGGCCGCGTCGGATCTGGTGAAGGCGGCGTTCTCCGGGCGCGGCGGTGGCAGCCCCGACCTCGCGCAGGGCGGCGGTCTGCCGGCGGCCGAGGCGCCGAACCTGCTGCTCACCGTCGAGAAGGCGATCACCGAGGCGTGACTGATCATTACTGTGAGTCAGGGCGGGCCGTCTGGTCCGCCCTGGTTCGTACCCGGTCCGTGGTGACGTTCGGTGGCTGAGCTGACGCGTGGTGTGCGAATCGGCGTGGACGTCGGTCAGGTGCGGGTGGGCGTGTCCCGCTCGGATCCCGACGGGATCTTGGCGACGCCGCTGGTCACGCTGGCCCGTGATCTCACGGCGGCGCCGGACGCGGTGCCCAGCGATCTTGCCGAGCTGGCCGCGTTGGTGGCCGAGTACGAGGCCGTCGGGGTTGTCGTCGGTCTTCCGGTCAATCTCGCCGGCAAACACGGCCCTGCGGCCGTCCAGGTGAAGGCGTACGCTGACCGACTGGTCGATGTGATTGCGCCTGTCCCGGTAACGCTCACTGACGAGAGGATGTCGACCGTGGTCGCTTCTCGTAGGCTTGCCGAGCGTGGCGTCCGAGGTAAACGTCAACGTGCGGTTGTCGATCAGGCGGCCGCGGTGGAGATCCTGCAGAGCTGGCTGGACGCGCAGCGGAGGCGGACGTAATGATCGACGATCTGGATCTTGGGTTCGACGAGGCGGAGCGGGGGGAGAAGGGTCGGCACCGGCGCGGCTTCCGCAACCGCAAGGGCGGGTCCGGTGGCGGCCGGGGCAAGACGTTCCTGGCTCTGCTGATGGCCCTGCTCCTGCTCGGCGGCATCGGCGGCGGCGCGTTCTACGGCTTCGACCGCATCCAGAACTACTTCGTCACCCCCGACTACGACGGCAGCGGCTCCGGTGAGATCACCGTCGAGATCAAGAACGGCGCGTTGCTGGCCGACATGGCCGACGCCCTCGTGGCGGCCGGCGTGGTGAAGAGCCAGAAGGCCTTCATCGAGGCGGCCGACGCCAACTCCCGCAGCAAGAACATCCAGCCGGGCACGTACAAGCTGCGCAAGCAGATGAGCGGCGCGAACGCGGTGACCGCGATGCTCGACCTGAAGAACAAAATCGTCAACGGGCTGACCATCCCCGAGGGCCGCACGAGCTTCAACATCTACAAGTTGCTCTCCGACAAGACCAAGATTCCGGTCAAGGACTTCCAGGCCGCCGCGAAGGACCCGGAGGCGCTCGGCGTCCCGGACTGGTGGTTCAAGCGCGCCGACGGCAAGAAGTCCGTCAAGTCCGTCGAGGGCTTCCTCTTCCCGGACACGTACGAGATCCCGCCGAAGTCCACCGCCGAGAGCGTCCTCAAGCTGATGGTGAACCGCTTCCTCTCGGTGACGGGTGAGATGAAGTTCGCCGACCGGGTGCAGGAGGAACGCGGCGGTGTCAGCCCGTACGAGGCGCTGATCGTGGCCTCCCTCGCCCAAGCCGAGGCGGGCAACAAGGACGACCTCGGCAAGGTCGCCCGGGTGGCCTACAACCGGGTGTACGGCGAGTTCAACTGCAACTGCCTGGAGATGGACGTCACAGTCAACTACTACCTGGAGTCGATCGGCAAGCCGACCAAGTCGTCCAAGCAGATGACGGCGGCCGAGTTGGACGACTCGAAGAACCCGTACAACCGCAAGCTGCGCGGCATGATCCCCACCCCGATCAACAATCCGGGCAAGCAGGCCCTGGAGGGGGCGATGGACCCGCCGTCCGGCAAGTGGCTCTACTTCGTGGCGATCGACAAGCAGGGCCATTCCGCCTTCGCCGAGACGTACGAGGAGCAGCGGCGCAACGAGAACAAGGCCCGCGAGGCCGGCATCATCTGACCGGGGACTTGAACGTGATGTCGACGGTGACCGGTGATGACCGTGTCGATTCGTAGAGCCGCGGTGCTGGGCAAGCCGATCGCGCACTCCCTCTCCCCGGTGATCCACACCGCGGGCTACGTCGCCGCCGGGCTGGCCGACTGGTCGTACACCCGGATCGAGTGCGCGGCGGCGGAGCTGCCGGGTCTGGTCGCCGGCCTGGGCCCGGAGTGGGCCGGGTTGTCGGTGACCATGCCGGGCAAGGAGGCGGCGCTCGCCGTGGCCGACGCCGCCTCGCCGGTCGCCGCCGCCGTCGGTGCCGCCAACACGTTGGTACGACGTCCGGACGGCTCCTGGTACGCGGACAACACCGACGTCGCCGGCATGGTGCGGGTGCTCACCGACGCCGGCGTGACCCCGGGTGCCGCCGTGACGGTGCTCGGCGCCGGCGGGACGGCCCGCGCCGCGCTCGCGGCGGCGGCGGAGCTGGCCTGCTCGTCGGTGACGGTGGTGGCCCGTCGGCCCGAGGCGGTCGACGAGTTGCGCCAGGTGGCCGGCGCGGTGGGCGTCACACTGACGCCCGCGCCCTGGGCCGACGCACCCCGCCGGTTCGCCGCCGCCGACGTGGTCGTCTCCACGGTGCCGAAGGGGGTCGCCGACCCGCTGGCCGGCACGGTGGCCTGGCGGTCGGGCGCGGTGTTCTTCGACGCGCTCTACGACCCGTGGCCGACACCGTTGGCGACGGCCGCCGACGCGGCCGGCTGCCGGATCGTCTCCGGTCTGGATCTGCTGCTGGCCCAGGCGGTCGGGCAGTTCGAGCAGTTCACCGGCGTGACCGCGCCGAGGGTGGCGATGGCTGCCGCGTTGACGGCAGCTCGCGCCGGCTGACGGACCGGTCAGACGGGCTCAGCCATCGAGGGCATTGACTGTGGGCGGGCTCCGCGGGCATGGTGTGGGAAGGGCTCCGGCCAGAGCCCGTTGGCTTCTCCGAGGTGTTTTCTTAGCTGAGGGTTAAGACGCGCTTACGGAAAACTGTCCTACCTGCCACATGTCCTGGTCATCGATACGCTGCTCAGCGTTACGGACTCAGACACAGGGAGTTTCCTTGACCAGGCACGGACTGCACCGCATCACCCGTTTCCGCTCCGGCCCCCGCCGCAAGGCGATTGCCATCGGCCTGGTCGGCGGTTCGGTGGTGGCCGGCATGGTGGCAACCATGATGCCGCTGCTGGCCAACGACGACCTGTCGATCCGGGCGGCGGCGGACACCACCGCCACCACGGTGTCCCAGGACGGTGACAACGCGTCCAAGCCCACACTGGCCACCTGTGCGACGCGTTGCGACGGCAACCCGCGCGGTGGCCGTGAGGCGGTCATCGAGTTCGGTGTGACAACGGTTCCGTCCACTGCGGTCAACGTCCGGGCGACGCTGCGGGTGTACGCCTGGCAGCCGTTCGCCGCCACCGTGACGGCGCACGCCTCGCCGCTGAGCGCCCGCGAGTCGCGGCCTCCCCTGACGTCGGCAGGTGCTGCCCTGGACCGGGTGACAAGTGTGGCGAAGGGCTTCAACGAGTGGGACGTCTCCAAACTCGTCACCGGCAACGGCACCTGGACGGTCTCGTTGGCGCAGAGCGGTCTGGAGAGTCGGATCTACTGGGCATCGGTCGAGAACCGCAACCCTGACCTGCGGCCCAACCTGCTGATCAGCTATGACCTCGGGGCCTCGCCGACGGTGGCACCGACCCGTCCGGCGCCACCGCCGTCGCCCAGCGGGTCGCCGAGCACCACGCCGAAGCCGTCGCCGACCATCGCCCCGACCCGGACGGCGACCCCGAGCGCCAGCGGCACCCTCCCGTCCGGCAAGTGCGGGTCCGTCTCGGACAAGCTCGTCCCGTCCTGCGGCGCCTGGTGGGGCATGTACAACCCCGCCGGGGCGGCCGGCGGCTGGGACCACGGCAAGGCCGTCACCGACGTGGAGAAGCAGGTCGGGCGCAAGTTCGACATCGTCCACCGCTACCACGACTTCTCCAACGCCGGCAGCAACGGCGCCTTCCCCGACACGTACGAACAGCAGCAGATGCGCGAAGGCCGGCTGATGTTCTTCGCCTGGGAGTCCCGTGACTTCTCGGCCGGGATCACCCTCAGGTGGTCGGATGTCTACGGCGGCAAGCAGGACGACACCATCGACGCGGTAGCGGGCCGGATCAAGGCCGCCAAGGTGCCCGTCTTCATCGGCTTCGACCACGAGCCGGAGGACGAGCCGGCCAAGGGCAGCGACGCCGACTTCGTCCGGGCCTGGCGCTACGTCCACGAGCGCTTCGCCGCGGTCGGCGCGACGAACGCGGTCTGGGTCTGGACGATGATGGGCTGGTCGGGCCACAACTCCCGGTACGCCGGGCTGTATCCGGGTGACCGGTACGTCGACTGGGTGGCCTACGACCCGTACAACTTCCACGTCTGCAACGGCAGTACGGTGTGGAGGAGCCCGAGCAGCACTGTCGGCGATTTCTACCGCTGGTTGGACGACAACAGCATCGGTGCCGACAAGCCGCGGATGCTCGCCGAGTTCGGTACCAACTTCAACGCCGCCGATCTGGGTGCCAAGCAGCGTTGGTTCCAGGATTTCCCGGCCGCGCTAAAAGCCCACCCGAAGATCAAGGCAGCCATTTACTTCAACTCGGCCGGCATGACCAGCCGCACGTCGACCTGCGACATGACGATGAACCACGATGCCTCTTCGGTGGCCGGTTTCACGCAGGCAGGGCAGGACCCGTACCTGCGGCAGCCGACCGGGGGAATCCGCTGACGAGAGTCTGAGGGGCGGCAACTCTCCATCCCCGCTGCTGCCGTCGAAATCCAGCACTGTCGCAATTGTGACTCGACCACAATGCTGAATATTGGTCGATGGCGTGACCCCGAAGATTGCCGAGATCAGGACGGAGGGTTGACGGGGAGCAGACAGAACGGCTGCTTTCGCGGAGCGTCCCAGTCCCCTAACGTGTCACCTCGAACGCCATGCGGTGGTGCCAGCGGATCCTGAACGGGGTCGATGCTCGGTGCCCGGGTGAGAGGGGACCGATGACGTCGGCGAACATCAGACGGCTGCACGCCACCGCTGTGGCGGGCTCAGCCGCCGGTCGACGGGGCGGCGGTGTCCGACTGTGGTCCTGATCTACGTTCTTGGGGCGTTGTCGGTACTGGTACCCATGGTGCTGGTCCCGGTGGTGGCGACCCGTTGGGTGCCCGCCGTCCGGGCCAGCCGGGTGGCTGACCGACTGCGGGTCGCGGTAGCCGGGCTCACCGAGGCTTTCGGCCGGCTGGGGGCCGCGCTGGTCATCCTGCTCGCCGGGTGCGCGGCGGTGGTGGCGATCTGCTGGCCTCTCGGTGAGTTGCTGTCCAGACTGGAACCCTCGGTCGACCATGCGGTCTTCGACTACGTGCATGCCCGTCGTGTCGAGACGTGGGCCGACATCAACACGTTCATCACCGCTATCGGCGACCGTTACCCGCTCAAGTGGGTGACGGTGGTAGCGGCGATCGTCTTCGCCATCCTCTGGCGCCGGCGCCGATGGTGGATCCCGCTCGTCGCGATGCCGTTGCAGTTCGTCGTCGAGCAGTACACCCAGCAGATCCTGGCGCTGACCGTCAACCGCGGTCACCCACCGACCGACCTGGGCACCTACCCGTCCGGCGGCTGCGCCCGGGTCATGCTCACCTTCGGTACCATCGCGGTCCTGGCGGGGTTGACCTGGAAGATCCCGAAACGTGGCCGAATCGCGATGGCGACAGCACTGACCGTGTTGGTCGCCGTCGAGGGGTACACCCGGCTCTATGCCGAGCGGCACTGGTTCACCGACGTCATCGGTGGTTGGATCTTCGCCACCCTGCTGTTCGGCGTGATGGTGCTGACGGTGCTGGTGGCCGAGAATCGGGTGCGTCCGCCCGTTCGGTCAGCGGATGAGACTCCCGTCGCGGTGAGCAGCACCATCTGATCGTCACCTGATACAAAAGCCGTCCATCGTCGTCGCGTGGGGCTGGCGACAGCCCACTCGGCGGATGTCGGAAAATATGATCGGCGAGGCACGCTACGCGGGTTCTCGTCCAACTTGGAGGCGCAGCGTGCCCAAAGTTCCGCTCTCTCGGTCGTCCGCCGGGTTTCGTATCCGGGTGGCCGTGGTCGCTCTGACGACCGTTGCCGCGGTGTTGGTCGCCCCGTCCGCCACCTCTGCCGCCGTGGTAGCGGCTCCGGAGACGGCGACCGTCGTGTCGACAAATCCCGCCGACAACACCCCCCATGGTCGCGACGGCGAGACCCGCGCCTTCGCGCAGGTCGGCTCGCAGGTGTACGTGGGAGGCAGCTTCACCCAGATTCGGCAGACCGCCACCGCCGCCTGGGTCACGCAGAGTTACCTGTTCGCGTACGACCGGACCACCGGGACGATCTCGACCACCTTCCTGCCGGTTCTCGACGGCGCGGTCAACACCCTGCTCGCCGGTCCGAACGGCACCCTCATCGTCGGCGGCGCGTTCAAGACGGTCAACGGGGTCTCCCGGAAGAACCTGGTGGCGCTCGACCCGACGACCGGGGAGACCATCGCCAGCTGGGTCGGCCGCTCCGACGGCGGCATGGTCCGGGACATGGTGCTGCGCGGCAACTGGCTCTACGTCGCCGGCGCGTTCAACTGGCTGAACGGTGCCGCGCACTCCGGCCTGGGACGCCTCAACGCCACAACGGGCGCGATCGACCCGACGTTCAACATCAACGCCACCGTCGGGCGGCACGGCACCGGCTCGTACGGCTGGACGATCGATGTCACCCCGGACGGGCAGACGATGATCGCGGGTGGCAACTTCACCCTGGTCAACGGGCTCTCCCGTAACCAGATGGCGATGATCGACCTCTCTGGGACGCCGACGGTGCTGGACTGGAGCACCGACAAGTTCGTCGCGCCGTGCGCCGCACCGGAGACCTTCGTGCACTACGTGCAGGACCTGAAGTTCGGCGCGGACGGCACCTGGTTCGTCGTCGGCACCAACGGTGGCGCGGGCTGGCCGGCTGCCTACTGTGACGCACTGATCAGGTTCGAGACCGCAGACCGGGGCAGCGGCATGTTGGGCACCTGGGTCGACTACACCGGTAACGACACCATCACCTCGGTGGAGGTGGCGGACAACACCATCTACCTGGGCGGCCACTTCCGGTGGCTGAACAACCCCAATGCCAGCGACGCGGCCGGCAATGGTGCGATCGACCGGCTCGGCATCGCCGCGGTCACCCCGGCGACCGGTCTGCCGGTCGCCTGGAACCCCGGCCGTCGCGGCAGCGCGTCCATGCCTGCCGGCACCGCCACCTGGGGCTCACAGGTTCCGGTGCTCTGGCGGGGCAGTGACGGGCTCTACTTCGGGCACAACTCCGACGGCATGGGCAGCGAATACCACGGCCGGCTCGGCATGTTCCCGCTTGCTGGCGGCCGTACCTTCGCCCCGAAGAACCCGCCGACCGCGGCCACCGGCAACCTCTACCTCGGCACGGGTGAGGGTCAGCTGGCCAAGGCGTCGTTCAACGGCACGACCGTCGGCGCCGCCACCACCGTCAGCCAGCCCAACTACACCAACGCCGGAGCGACGTGGCGGGTGAGTGACCGCATCTACTGGTCGCACACAGTGACCGGCACCCCCACCGGCAGCCGCCTCGACGTGTCGATGTTCAACGGTGGCGCGATCGGCGTCCCGTGGGAGTCGTCCGGGTTCAACGACTGGTTCAACCCGGCGGGCCTGACCGGTGCGTTCTATCTCAACGGTCGGCTCTACTACACCCGCAGTGGTGCCAACGCGCTCTACTACCGCTACTTCGAGATCGACGGCAACTACCTGGGTGCCACCGAGTTCACACTGCCGACGACGGCGGTCACCTGGTCGTCGGTGCGCGGCATGGCCTGGGTCGACGGTCGGATCGTGTACGGCGGAACGGACGGTACGCTACGCGGCGTGCCGTTCGATCCCACGGCCAACCCGGCTGTCGACGGCGCGACAGGCACGGAGATCGCACCGGCGGGCGGTGGGTTGACCTGGTCCACGCCGCAGATGTTCTTCTCTGTGCAGTGACGACTGGTCCGATCGTCACCGCGCGACGATAAGAGCGCGGTCGGGCCGGCGGCGGACCACGTCGCCGGCCCGGAACGTCACAGGGGGTGGACGAACCTGCAGCCGCGGTGTCGTCCACGCCCAGGCAACTCACAACAGACGGTGAAGTTCTATGGCTGATGCACCTCCCGGTTCCTGGCCCGCCGATGCGTTCGGTGGTGGGGGCACGCCGGCCCGTACCGTCACCCTGACGGACCTGCTCCGCGTCCCTCTGCACCGGGTCCGGCTGGTAGGGGCGGTCGCCGCATTCGGCTTCCTCGCCGCCCTCGGTTACGTCCTCATCCTGCCGGGCGCGGTCACCGCGAGCGCTGTGGTGGCGGTGCGCCCGGTCGTCACCGACGCGTTCACTCCGAGCGGTGCGGCCGCCGACCGGGCGGTGAACATGAACGTGGAGAGTGGCATCGCCACCGGGACCGAGGTGGTGCAGCGGCTCGCGGCGGAGGGCAGGGACCAGCGTGACGTGCGCGACGCCCTCGAGGTCGAGGTGCCGACCGGCGGGCAGATCCTGCGCTTCACGTTCACCGATCGCTCCACCGACAATGCGGTGCGCAACGCCAACCTGGCCGCGCAGACCTACCTCGACGTGCGCCGGACGATGTACGAGAAGCAGCGGGCCGAGATGCTCAAGCGCTACGACGAGAGCATCGAGGACGTGGAGAAGCAGCGGGACGCGTTGCAGCGGCGGATCGCGAGCGCACGCGACGGCTCGTTGGACGCCGCCATCGCCGAACTGGGCGGCACCAACAATCAGCTGACCCAGTTGAAGTCCTCCCGGACCGAGATCGCGGCGGTCGACGTCAACCCGGGCTGGATCACGCAGAGCGCCGAGAACGTCCTGGTGTCGTCGAGCGGGCACATCCTGTTGTACGTGCTGGCCGGGCTGCTCGGAGGGGCGCTGCTGGGCGTGGTGCTGGCGTACGCCTGGGAATCGGTGGACCGCCGGGTCCGTTCGGTGCACGACGGGCGTGACGTCACGGGCCTGCCACTGCTGGGGACCGTCCGTGGTCGGAGGTTTCGCGGCCGGGGCAAGGCGGTGGACGCCGACATCCGGTACGCGGCCATGGCCATCGCCGAGCGGGTCCGTGAACCTGCCCGGGTGGCGCTGCTGACCACCCGTGAGGACCAGACCGCCATCACCGCCGGTCTCGCGGTGGCGCTCGCCGCGACCGGTCGGGAGGTCTACGTGGCCGACGACAGTGGTCGCCTCGACCGGTTGCGCGGCGCGGTGTTGGCGGACCGTGACCACCTGCCCGCCACGGCCAACCCGGCACGCCCCGTCGTGCCGAAGCCCCGGACGGCCGAGTCGGGCACCGGCAAGGACGCCACCGAGCCGATTCCCACCCGTCGTCCGTCCCCGTACCCGCCGGGCACGTACTCGTCGGCGGATCCGGACGCCACCATGACGCTGCCACGCGCGGGCCTGAGCGCGGCCTCGACCGACATGAGCATGGTCGGGAGCAGCGCGGAGAAGGTGACTGTCGGCGCTGGCGGAGTTCGCTTCGGCACGTGGCGCCAACGCGCCGCAACGGGTGTCGTGCTCTTCAACGCGCCGGCGTCGGAGGCCGACGAGCGCGGCGTGGCGGCGGCTCGTCAGGGCACCGCGGTGGTGGTGGTGGAGCAGGACAGAACTCGTCAGGCGGATTTGCGCCGGCTGGCGGAACGGCTGCTCGCGGCCGGTGTGACCCCACTCGGGTTCGTGCTCACCCGCAGCGGACGGGGCTGACCGTGTCCGTCGCTGTCGCTCTGGACAGCAGCGAGCCGAACCGGTACGCACCGAGCGTCTCCCCGCCTCCACCTCCTCGGCTGCCCCGCTGGCCGCTGATGATCGCTTTCGGTCTGATTCCCGTGTGGTGGCTGGCCGGCGCGTTCTACCTGATCTGGCCACTGTTCGGCGCGGTGCTCCTGGCGTTGCTGATCGTCCGCGGGCGGGTGCCGCTGCCGCCGGCCACCGGGATCTGGTTGCTCTTCCTGACCCTCGTGCTGCTCAGCGCCACCCAACTGCCCGCAGTCGTCTCACTGCTGCCCTTCGGGCTTCGGTTCGGTTACTACGTCACCGCCCTGGTGGTCGGGGTGTACGTCTACGTCTACGCGCGGGAGCGGGGCGACGTGCCGGCGGCGCTCGTGCCCCTGTGCATGTTCTGGTTCGGCCTGGTGCTGTTGGGCTGGCTGGGCGTGCTGGCACCCCGCTTCGAGCTGACCACCCCGATGGAGATCCTGCTGCCCGGTGGCGTCGCCCATCACCCGTACATCCAGGATCTGGTCCATGTCAGCGCCGCCGAGTGGAGCAGGGTGTCGCTCACGCCGATCTACCGGCCCACGGCACCGTTCCCGTACACGAACAACTACGGTGGGGCGTACGCGATGACGTTGCCGTGCGTGGTGGCGTACACCATGTTGCGTCGCCGTGGGTTCCTCCGGTGGGCCCTGCTGGTGTCGCTGCCGCTGTCCCTGGCGCCGGCCTTCCTCACCCTGAACCGGGTGATGTTCGCGAGCCTCGGGGTGGGCCTGGCAGTGCTCGGGCTGCGGGCCGCGCTCCGCGGAAACGTCCGCGTCGGTGCCTCCGTCGTCGGGGTGATCACCATCGTCGGTCTGACGACCCTGTTGATCCCGGTCGCTGATCTGATCAACAGTCGGGTCGAGTCGACCGACACGAACACCGACCGGTTCTCCCTCTACGCCGAGGTCATCCGCCGGATGTGGGACTCGCCGTGGCTCGGGTACGGCGCGCCGGTCACAGTGGACACCGTGACCGCCGAGGTGCCGGTCGGCACCCAGGGGCAGTTCTGGACGGTGTTGTTCAGCCACGGCGTGCCGGCGCTGCTCTGTTTCCTCGCCTGGTTCGTGGTCGTCGTGCTGAAGACCGCCCGGGCCCGCTCGGCGCCCGGCCAGTGGTTGGCGGTGATTCCCGTGATCTGTCTCGTGCAGATCCCGTTCTACGGCATGGCCGACCCCACCATGACGATCGCGTACGTCGGGGTCGCCGCCGCCTTGGCGCTCACTGAGAGTGAGGTGGGCACCAAGGGAGGGGGCAGTGGCCGCCCGGTGCACAGTCCGAAGGTGGTGACGGGTTGACCGCCGAGACCCGTTCGACAGCCGAGCCCGGCGCCGGTGCGATCCCGAGCGACGGTTCGTCCGAGACGCGGCGCAGCGCCCGTACCGGCCTGGCGGGGTTGGCCGGGGCCGCGACCAACGGGCTCTTCGGTTTCCTGCTGGCTGTGGTGATCACCCGCAGCTACGGCACCGTCGGCTCGGGTGCGTTCTTCGCGGCGATCGGAGTCGTCACGGTGACCGCCGCCATCTGCACGCTCGGTGCGGAGACCGGGCTCATCTGGACCCTTCCCCGCCGGCGTGTCGGCCGGGGAGGTGACGCGGCGCGGGTGCTCCCGGTGGCGCTGCTGCCCCCGTTGGCGGTCGCCATCGTCGTCGCCGTCGGCGGAGTCCTCGCCGCTGACGCGCTCGCACCCCGCCTCCTGGACGGGCGCGGCGGCGCCGACACGGCTTTGCTCGTGGTCAGCTTCGCCACGGTGCCGCTGGTGGTGGCGATGACGCTCCTGCTGGCCGTGCTGCGGTGTGTGCGACCGATCCGGGCGTACATCGGGGTGCAGTCCGTCCTGGTTCCGGTCGCCCGGCCGCTGCTGGTCGGCGTGGCGGCCGTTGCCAGTGGTGGCGTGCTGGCCGGCATGGTCGGTTGGGTGGTTCCGGCGGCGATCGCCGTCCTGGCCTGTCTCCTGCTGGTGACCGGCCCGCTGGGGGTGGGCAGGGGTTCGGCGTTGCGCCCCGAGCGGGCCGACTGGTCGACGTTCTGGCGTTTCGCGCTGCCCCGCGCCGCCTCCGCCGCTATCGACGCCAGCGCCGTGTGGGTGGGCGTCCTGCTCACCTCGGTACTCGCCGGGCAGGCCGCCGCCGGCGTGTTCGGCGCTGTCGGCCGGTACATCCTGGCCGGGCAACTGGCCATGCAGGGCTTGCGGGTGGCGGTGTCGCCCCAACTGTCCCGCCTGCTCGGTGCCGGCGAACGGGCCGCGGCAGCCGCCGTGCACCGGCAGATGACCACGTGGGCTCTGGCGCTGTCGTGGCCGGTCTACCTCCTGCTCGCGGTGTTCGGGTTGGCGTTCCTGCAACTCTTCGGGCCGGGCTTCACCGCCGGGGCCACCGCGATCACCGTGCTGGCCGTGGCGATGCTCGTCAACACCGGGGTGGGTAACGTCCAGACGCTGCTGCTGATGAGCGGTCGCAGTGGCCTTCACCTGGTCGCGACGGTCGCCGGGCTGGGGGTGACCGTCTCGCTCGGACTGGTGCTGATCCCGCAGCACGGGGTGACGGGTGCCGCCACCGCCTGGGCGGCGGGCATAGTCACCGAGAATCTGATCTCCTTCGTCTGCGCCCGGGTGGTGATCGGCCAGCCGCTCGTCGACGCGGCGCTGGCACGTGCGGCGGCAGCGGTCGTCGTCACGGTGGGAGTCGCGGCGCTCAGCGGCGTGCTCATCGGCGGTCGGGGGATCGCCGGCCTGGTGGTGGCACTTGTCGTGCTGGTCACCGGCTGCGTCGGCTTGTTGACGGTGCCTGCGGTGCGACGGCGGATCCGGGTGACCATGAGGCAGTTCCGTCGGGGTCGGACGGCGGCGCCGGTCGCCGCCGAAACCGCCGTGACGTCGACGAAGGACAGGTGAGAACGCGTGTCGTCCATCCGAGATCGGGTGAAGCAGCTCGTGCCCGCCCAGGTGACGAACCTGGTGAAAGGCTCCCTGGTCGACTACGGGGTGCGGACCAGCGACCGCAGAGGGCTGCCGGACTTCCTCATCATCGGCACCAAGCGCGGCGGCACCACCTCGCTGTGGAACTACCTCGTGCAGCACCCGCTGGTGCCGAGGCTCTTTCCGGCCTGGAACACCAAGTCGGCGCACTACTTCGAGGAGCACTGGGGTCGCGGCGAGGCGTGGTATCGCTCGCACTTCCCGACGGAGCGGCAGCGTGCGGCCCTGACCAGGCGGCACGGTGGGCCGGTCCGGGTCGGTGAGGCGGCCCCGCTGTACATGTTCCACCCGCTCGCCGCGCAGCGGGTCGCCGCGCTGATGCCCACCGTGAAGCTGATCGTGCTGCTGCGGGACCCGGTGGAGCGGGCGTACTCGCACTGGAAGGAACGCCGCACCCACGGCATCGAGCCACTGGACTTCGCCGCCGCGCTGGCCGCCGAGCCGGAGCGCACCGCGGGGGAGCGGGAACGGTTGATCGCCGAGCCGGAGTCGTTCAGCGAGCCGTACGACTGGTACACGTACCGGGCCCGGGGGCGTTACCTGGAGCATCTGGAACCGTGGCTGGAGCGCTTCGACCGGGAGCAGATCCTCTTCCTGCCCAGCGAGGACCTCTACAGTGACTCGCGCGCTACCTACCGGCGAACCCTCGACTTCCTCGGTCTGCCGGCTCACGACCTGCCCAGCTTCAAGGTCTACAACGATCGCCGGTCCGCGCCGCTAGAGCCCGCGGTGCGCGCCGAGTTGACCGACTACTACCTGCCGTACAACGACGCGTTGCGCCAGCGGCTCGGGATGGACTTCGACTGGGCGGACCGGCCGGCGTGACGGCGCCTGTCGACGCGACGGCGGATCCGCGGTCACGGACGGACGGCCTGGGCTGGGTGAGCCGGGCGGTCTTCCCGGACCGTCGGGTCGCGTTGACGGTGGGGGGCGACCCGCCGGCCGGCCATCGCGCGGTGGCTCGCTACGCCGTCGTACCCTCGCCGGCCCGGGCCCGGTTCCTGGTGCCACTGGGCGCGCCACGCGCCGCAGCCGCGTCGCTGCTGGCGTACAACGCGCTGCGGCCTCCGAAGGTGCGGGCGTTGCGGGCCGCGATCGGCGGGCTGGCCCGGTTCGGCGCGGTGGGCCTGGCCCCGTTCCCGACCCTCACCGTCTCGGTGCCCGCCGGGGTGCCCGCGGCCGAGGTGCTGCTGGCCGAACGGGTAGCCGACACGCTCGGTGGCACCCCGCTGTTGGCAGCCTTCGGCGTCCGCCCACCGGATCCCAACCACAAGCCCACACTGCAACTGTTCAGCGCCGACGGCCGCCCCCGCGGGTACGCCAAGATCGGCTGGAATGACGCCACCCGCGCGTTGGTCAGCGCGGAGGCGGCCGCGCTGCGGGCGCTGCGATCGGTGGCCGGTGCGGCCGACCACCCGGTGCCGCCGGGTCTGCTGGCCGAGCTGACCTGGGCCGGACAGGTGGTCGCGGTGATCGAGCCGCTGCCCCCTGCGGTACGCGGGGTGCCGGTCGACGATCCGCCCCGGATCGCGGCGCTGCTCGCGGTGGCCCGACGGGGTGGGCCGGGGACGCCGCTCCGACCGCTTGCCGGGTCGGCGTTCGTGGCGCGACTGACCGCGCAGGCCGAGCGCGCCGCTGCCGGCGGGGCCGCTGGTGCTCGGGCCGTCGACGCCGTCCAGGCGTTGGCCCGGCGGCACGGGGGCACCGAGGTGGAGTTCGGGCACTGGCACGGTGACTGGGTGCCGTGGAACCTGGGCGAGCACGCCGGACGGTTGGTGGCCTGGGACTGGGAGCACAGTGGCCCGGACGTGCCGGTCGGCTTCGACCTGGCGCACGACGCGTTCCAGCGGGCACTGGTGCTGCGCGGCGAGCCGGCCGTGGTGGCTGCCGGTGCCGTCGACGCGTACCTTGACCGGCACGGTGACCGGCTCGGCCTGGGCCCGGCGCAGCGCCGGTTGGTGGCCGACGGCTACCTGCTGGAGATGTGGTTGCGGACCTGGCGGCTGGCGGACGCGGGCGCGGGCTGGAACGCCGCGCTGCATCCCGCGCTGTTGGACGTCATCGAGAAACGACATAGCGGCTGATCCGGGGAAATCGCCGAGGGTGGCACCGGGGGCGGTGCCACAGAGTGACGAAGAAGACGCAGGTCGTGATGAGCATCGATATGGCTCGGGCGATCGGTGGGCCAGACCATCCCACGCGGTGGGCAAGCGATCGGCTGGTCGCGCTATTCAGCGACTGGCAAACGTGTGATCTGCTCATGCGTGGCGTGGACCATAATTCCAAGCGTACTTGTGGGGAGTCGCGTGGACAGGAAGATCGAGGCCGAAGAACCTCCGGCACTGCTTCTGGTCGGATCCAGCGGCGGGCACCTAGCCCAGCTGCTGGCGTTGCGACAGTGGTACGAGGGCCGGCAACGCTGTTGGGTCACCTTCGACACACCGGAGGCGGTGTCGCTGCTCGCCGGCGAGGATCTGGTGCCGGCGTACCACCCAACCACCCGTAACGTGCCGAACCTGTTGCGCAACGCGGTGCTCGCCTGGCGGGTGCTGCGCGAGCGGCGGGTCGAGGCAGTCGTCACCACTGGCGCCGGGGTGGCAGTGCCGTTCGTGGTGCTGGCCCGGCTGTGGCGCATCCCGACCGTCTACATCGAGGTGTACGACCGGATCGACACCCCGACGCTGACCGCCCGACTGTGCCGTCCGTTCCTCTCCGCGATGCTCGTGCAGTGGGATGAGCAGCGGCGGCAGTACCCGGAGGCAACTGTCGTCGGGACGCTGTTGTGAGCGGGGAGGCGACGACCGGCACCGCCCGGCGTCCGCTGCCCCCCGAAATCCCGCCGAGCACCGACGCCGAGCACGGTCGCCTGCCGCGGCAACGCGACGTGGCGTCGACGGACCAGTTACGGGTCCTGGTCGCCGTCGGCACGGACAAACATCCCTTCGGCCGGCTCGTCGACTGGTTGGCGCACTGGCACGCGGACGCCGCTGGCCCGGTGGACCTGACTCTGCAACACGGGCACACCAGGGCGCCGGCGGTGCCCGGCGCGGTGTCGTTCCTCGGCCACGCCGCCCTGCAGGAGGCGATGTCCCGCGCCGACCTGGTGGTCTGCCACGGTGGCCCGGCGACCATCCTGGAGGCCCGGCGGCACGGCCACCTCCCGATCGTGGTGCCCCGCGACCCGGCGCTCGGCGAGCACGTGGACAACCACCAACAGCTCTTCGCCCGTCGGCTCGGCGTCGCCGGCATGGTCGCGCTCTGCGAAACCCGGGAGCAGCTAATCGACGCGCTGGACGCCGGGTTGAACGACCCGTCCCGGTACGCGGTGACGGCCGACCCCCAGGCGCAGCGGGCGCAGGCCGCGGCGGTGGCCCGGGTCGGTGCGATAGTCGACGAGTTGGTGGCCCGATCGGCGCGGCGCCCGCCGCGTCGGGGAGTGTGGGCACGGCTGCGCCGCGGCGCGGAGGAGACCAGGTGACCCGGCAGCCGAGCGTCAGCGTCGTGGTGCCCACCCGGGACCGCCCGGAACTGCTGCGGGCCGCGGTGCGTGCGATCCTGGCCCAGGAGTACGCCGGGCCGGTCGAGGTGGTGGTGGTCCACGACCAGTCGTCGCCCGACGAGTCCCTGGCCGCGTCGGACGACCCGGACCGCGTGGTCCGGGTCATCAGCAACACCCGCACACCCGGCCTGGCCGGGGCCCGCAACAGCGGCACCCTGGCCGGCAGCGGCGAGCTGATCGCCTTCTGCGACGACGACGACGAGTGGCTGCCCGGCAAACTGGCCGCGCAGGTGACTGCCCTCGTCGCCGACCCGGGGGCGGAGTTCGTCTGCTGCGGCATCCGGGTCAGCTATGACGGCAGCACAGTCGACCGTGTGCTGGACAAGGACCGGATCACCCTCGACGACCTGCTGCGCGACCGGATGACCGAACTGCACCCGTCCACGTTCCTGATCCGAGCCAGCGCGCTGCGCGACGGGTTCGGTCTGGTCGACGAGGAGATCCCGGGCAGCTACGCCGAGGACTACGAGTTCCTGCTGCGGGCCGCCCGCAGCGCGCCGCTGCTCAACCTGCGCACCCCGTCGGTGCTGGTGCGGTGGCACAAACGGTCCTACTTCGCGCAACGCTGGGACACCATCTCCGAGGCGTTGCAGTGGTTGCTGCAGCGCTACCCGGAGTTCGCCAGCCAGCCGGCCGGCGAGGCCCGGGTGACCGGGCAGATCGCGTTCGCGCGGGCCGCCTCCGGTGACCGCCGGGGTGCGCTGCGCTGGGCCCGGCGAACGCTTCGGCGAAACCCCCGGGAGCCGCGCGCCTACCTCGCCCTCGCCGTCGCCGGCCGGGTGGTCCGGGCCGACGCGGTGCTGCGCACGCTGCACAAACGCGGCCGGGGTATCTGACCGAGCCGGACGACGCACCGCACTCCCTCAACGAGCACCAGCAGATCAAAGGACAACCATTCATGGGACTTCACTCGCTCAGGTTCCGTCTCGTCGACTCGCCGACATCGCTCGGTGCCAAACGGCGGGCACGGCGCGCGGCCTGGCTGTCGGACGCCTTCCCCGACCTGGCCGACATGACCGTCCTCGATCTGGGCGGCCGAGTGGACAGTTGGGCGCGCGTCCCCGTCCGGCCGGCACACGTCCACGTGGTCAACCTGGAGCCGCTGCCCACCGAGCTGCCCGACTGGGCCGAGGCCGACCACGCCGACGCCTGCGAGCTGCCCAAGAGCATCCTGAGCCGCACGTACGACCTCGTCTTCAGCAACAGCGTCCTCGAACACGTGGGTGGGCACGAGCGGCGGCAGCGGATGGCCGACGCGGTCCGTGAGTTGGGGCGCGCGTACTGGGTGCAGACGCCGTACCGGTACTTCCCGGTCGAGCCGCACTGGGTGGCCCCCGGGATGCAGTTCCTTCCGGTGTCGGCGCGGGTGGTGATGGCGCGTAAGTGGCCGCTCGCCTACAACCCCGGCAAGTCGTACGAGGCGGCGATGAGGCAGGTGCTGACGACCGAGTTGATCGGCCGCGCCGAACTCAAGTATCTGTTCCCCGACGCGACCATTCGTAATGAGCGTCTGGCGGGTCTGACCAAGTCGATCATCGCGATCCGGAACCGCTGAGACGGCGACGCGGCTCCAGAGAAACGCTGGCGAGCGTCATCCGACAGCACCGGCCCGGGCGCCATCGAAGATGCCCGGGCCGGTGGAACGTCTATCTGCGCGACGCCTTGCTGCGGAGGACGATAAACAGCAGGCAGCTCATCAGGAATACCGTTACGGGCAGCCCTGATTCCCGCCACGATTGATCACTAACCGTCACCTCGATGATCACAGCGACTCCCGAGAGAAGCATCGCCAGGACCGCGAGATACAGAAGTAATTTTGGTCTCAATCTACTCCCATCCACACTCATCGACCATCTCCTTTGCCGATGCCCCTGCCGCAAAGAAACTCGAGACGGCGAGGACGCCGCTAACGAGAGTTACGGGAGTCGTCAGGACAGAGACTTCGAAAACGACCACCGCGGCAGCTGTGGTGACAACTTTCGTGGTGCAGGTCTGCCCCGTCGGGTCTCCATAGCTCACCGGGTTGCACGCCGCATACGCGTACCGGTTGCCCTGCTTCGGACTACCGATGAAGCTGAGGTTGTCCTGTTGGGTGAAGCGTCCCTGGTCCGAGTTGTACCAGCGCTGCCCGAACTTCGTGAACTTTGTCGCCGGGTCGTACGTGCCGCTGGCGTACCGGATGATGTTGGTCTGCCCCAGGCCCGTCTCGGACGCGGTGAGCGCGTTGCCGTACGGGTCGTAGGTGTAGCTGGCCGAGGCGGAACCGTCCGCCTTCACCAGCCCGACGACCGAGCCGAGCCCGTCCAGGACGTACGCGTGGTCGGTGGTGCCGACGCGCACGCCGAGCGGGGTGCCGAGGCCGTCGCGTTCCACGTAGACATTGGCGTTGGCACCGATCTTCCACGACTGGAGCCACGGCATGCCGTGCTGGTCGTCCCGGCCGTACGTGAGGCTGATGCCGCCCGCCTGAGCCAACTCCACCTGGTCGGTGCCGGCGTAGCTGTAGGTGGTGGTGCCGCTGGTGGTGGCGGTGGTCATCTGCTTGGCGGCGTTGTAGCCGATGCCGCTGACGGCCGGGGCGCTGGTCTTCGTCTGGTTGCCCCGGGTGTCGTAGGTGTTGTTGGTGGTGGTGACCTGGTTGGCGCTGTTGTATGCCAGCGTCTGGGTCGTGGTGCCGTCGACCTTGACGGTCTCGCGGTTGCCGTTCGTGTTGTACGTGTAGTCGTAGGTCTTGCCGTTGTGGTTGGCGGCCTTGGTGAGCCGGTCACCCTTGTCGTAGGTGTACTGGCTGATCTGCCCGTTCATCTCGTTCTTCTGCCACTGACGCAGCCCGGTGTCGTCGGCCTTGGCCGTTGAGCACGCCTGGCCGGACACGTACTTCGCGTGGCAGTAGGTCACGTCGAAGACTGTCGTCGGGCTCGCCGAGTTGCGGGTCGAGGTGATGCGCAACGGGCGGTCGGACTTGTCGTACGTGGTGGTGGTCTTCAGCGCCCAGGTGCTGTTGGCGGCGTTGGTGGCGAACCACGTGGTGATGCGGTTGCCGTCCTTGTCGTAGTCGAAGTTGTAGCGGGTGCTCCCGGCGGTGTCCATGCGGACGAGCCAGTTGCGGGTGTTGTAGTAGTACTTCGTGGTGCCCCGGCCGTCCACCAGCTCGTCCAGGTTGCCCGCCACGTCGTGCCGGTAGATCTGCTGTGGCCCCGTCGGCGGGTTGCGCTTGTTCAGCCGGTTGAGCTTGTCGTACTCGTAGGTGGTGGTGCCGGTGGCGTCGGTGCGGATGAGCAGGTTGCCGGAGCCGCCGTACTCGTAGACGACGGCGGTCGTGGCGGTGCAGCCGGAGTAACTGGTGGTCGTCAACCGGTCGTCGAGGCTGTACTCGTAGGTGGTGGTGCAGCCGCCGACGACCTCGGTGCGCAGCCGGCCGTAGCTGTCGTAGGTGAAGGTCTTCGCCGTCAGGCTGTTGCTGGTCGGCGGGGTGAGCGTGGTGAGCTGCTTGTTCGAGTCGTACGAGTAGGTGGTGGCGTTGGTGCCGTTGCCCGGGTCGGTGGACGATTTGACCGTGCCGTCGCTGTTGTAGTCGACCTTCGCCTCGGCGGCCAGGGCGTCCTTGCTGGACATCTGGTTGCCGGCACCGTTGTAGGTGTACGTCGAGCTGTTGCCCTGCGCGTTGGTCGACGACGACGGCTGGAAGTTCGCCGTCGGGTTGGTCGACGTCGCCGTGTTGGCGTAGGCGGCCGAGCCGCTGGCGCCGGTGGGTGACTCCGACTTCGTCTGGGACTGACCGCTGTTGGCGCCGTGGGTGTTCGTGGTGGTGCCGCCCTCGGCCGACACGCTGGTCGCGACGTCGCTGAACGACGTGTAGGTCTTGCTGCGGCTGTTGCCCGCCGGGTCAACGGCCTTGGTGATCCGCTTCTCGGAGTTCACCGTGTAGGTGGTGTGCGGCACCGAGGTGACCGGCTGGGAGAGGTCCTGGCGCGGGTCGGCGACGTCGGTCACCGTCGAGCTGGTGTACGCCAGGCGGGTGGTCGCGCCCTGCATTGTGGCGTTGTCAGTGACCTGCGTGAACGACGTGACGCGGTGCTGCCCGTCGTAGGTGATGGTGGCGAAGGTGCTGTCCTCCATCACGATCTTCGTGAGGTCACCGGCCGAGTTGTACTCGAACTGCACCTTGCGCCAGGTGGCGCTCTGGATGGTCTTCAGCCGGCTGGCGGAGTCGTACTCGTAGGACACGTCCCGCCAGTTGCCGTCGCTGCCGGTGTGCCGGTAACGGGTCAGCCGGTCACCGGTGTAGGTGACAGCGGCCGACCGCACCGACCCGACGCCCCGGTTGGACGTCACTGTCGTCATCTTGCCGCTGCTGTAGGCGACGTCCACGACGTTGCCGTTGCGGTCCTCGGTCTTGTCCAGCAGACCGTCGGAGGTGAAGAACAGCTCCTTGCCGCTGTCGTTCTCGGTGAGGATCCATCCGGTGCCGTTCTGGGCCAGCTTGGCCTTGAACTCGCCCGGCGAGGTGTAGGCGGAGCCCGAGGCGGTGAACTTTCCGACCACACCGTCGGCCGCCGCGTAGGTCACCGAGCCGTCGTCGGCGGGGAACAGCCGGACGTCGATGCCGGACCTCGTCCGCCACCCCGGCCCGTGGGCACCGTTGGCGATGCCGCTGCCGAGCAGGAGACTGTTGAACGACGCGCCGAGCGTGACGTTCTCGGCGATGCCCGGCAGGGTCAGTTCGGTGCTGGTCAGCACCAGGTTGCCGGAGCCGACGTTGACCTTGGCCTGGAGGCGGTCGGTCAACGAGAAGTCGAGGAAGGTGCCGTTGCGGACCGGACCGGTGCCCTTCGGCACCGACGGCGCCGCGGCGGCGGCCTGCCAGGCGGCAGCCGGAGCGGAGCCCCCTGCCGTGAACAGCCACACATCCGAGCCGGAGCGCGGCGACACCACCGGCTTGGTGGCCTTTCCACCCGGCGCCGCGGCGGTCGGAACCGCCCACGCCGGCACTGCTACCAGCACTGACGCTGCGGTAACCGCCAGCGCCACCCCCATACGTACCGCGGTAGATCTCACATGCTCTCCCTATGTGGTCATTCGGCGGGGAGATTCCCGCCGAACATCGAGCCGGGCCGCGCATTGTGTGAAATGCGCAGGAAGGTTCGCCGTCAGGCCGAGGGCCTGACGGATGATGGGGAGCGAGCAGAAAAGACGAGGTCCCACTGGTGCGGGCACCCTCGTAGACAAAAACAAGACCGGCCGACCAAACTCCCCGTGCGGTCGCCGTTACTTGTTGTGGAACAACTTATGGGCATGGCTCGATGGAAACAAGTGCCGATCGCATTTGCCCGGGTTGGTCAACCCGTCCGCTGGGCGGGACGGACCGGGGAGCGCGTCGCGTCGGTGACCCGTCGTGACAGACTGACCGCTGTGTTGCGCTGGCTGACTGCAGGTGAATCGCACGGTCCCGCCCTCGTCGCGATGATGGAGGGGGTGCCGGCCGGCATCGAGGTGACCACCACCGAGATCGCCGACGAGCTGGCCCGCCGCCGGCTGGGCTACGGCCGTGGTGCCCGGATGGCGTTCGAACGGGACGAGGTCGAGCTGATCGGCGGCCTCCGTCACGGCGTGACCCTGGGCAGCCCGGTGGCGATCCGGGTCGGCAACTCCGAGTGGCCCAAGTGGCAGACCGTGATGGCCGCCGACCCGGTCGACCCCGACGAGCTGGCCCGGCAGGCCCGCAACGCGCCGCTGACCCGCCCCCGGCCGGGTCACGCGGACCTGGCCGGCATGCAGAAGTACGGCCACACCGACGCCCGGCCGATCCTGGAACGCGCGAGCGCCCGGGAGACCGCCGCCCGGGTGGCCGTCGGCACTGTCGCCAAGGCGCTGATCCGTCAGGCGCTCGGCATCGAGATCGTCTCGCACGTCGTCGAGTTGGGCCCGGTGGCCGCGAAGCCCGGCCTGCGCCCGACGCCGTCCGACGCCGCCCAGATCGACGCCGACCCGCTGCGCTGCCTCGACCCGGAGGCCAGTGCCCTGATGGTCGCCGAGGTCGACGCCGCGAAGAAGGCCGCCGACACCCTCGGCGGCGTGGTCGAGGTGCTGGCGTACGGGGTGCCACCGGGGCTGGGCAGCCACGTGCAGTGGGACCGCAAGCTCGACGCCCGGCTGGCCACCGCCCTGATGTCCATTCAGGCGATCAAGGGCGTGGAGATCGGCGACGGTTGGCAGCAGGCTCGGTCCCGCGGCTCCGAGGCGCACGACGAGATCATCCCGTCGGCCACCGGCGTCCGCCGGGTCACCGACCGGGCCGGCGGGCTGGAGGGTGGCATCACCACAGGTGAGCCGCTGCGGGTCCGCGCCGCGATGAAGCCGATCTCCTCGCTGAACCGGGCGCTGGCCACAGTGGACGTCACCACCGGCCAGCCGGCCACCGCGATCAACCAGCGCTCCGACGTCTGCGCGGTGCCCGCCGCGGCGGTGGTCGCCGAGGCGATGGTGGCGCTGGTGCTCGCCGAGGCGGCCACCGAGAAGTTCGGTGGGGACTCGATCGCCGAGATCCGTCGCAACGTGGCCGGGTACCTCGACGCGCTCATCATCCGCTGATGGCACCCGTCGTCGTGCTGGTCGGCGCACCCGGCTGCGGCAAGACCACAGTCGGGCGGGCGCTCGCCGCCACCCTCGGTGTGGAGTTCCGCGACACCGACGCCGACATCGAGCAGATGGCCGGGAAGCCGATCCCGGAGATCTTCATCGACGAGGGTGAGGCGCACTTCCGTACCCTGGAACGGGCCGCCGTGGCCGCGGCACTGGCCGCCGGCACAGGCGTGCTCGCCCTCGGCGGCGGCGCGGTGCTGGCCGAGGAGACCCGGGCGGCCCTGATCGGGCACCGGGTGGTGCACCTGTCGGTCGAGTTGCCCGACGCGGTCAAGCGGGTCGGGCTCGGCGCCGGTCGGCCGCTGCTGGCGCTCAACCCACGGGCCACCCTCAAGCACCTGATGGATCAGCGTCGGCCCCTCTACGCCGAGGTGGCCACCGAGACGGTGGTCACCGACGGCCGGGCCCCGGCGCAGGTCGTCGCCGAGGTCGCCGCCCTGCTCCCGCGCTGACACCCCGGCGTCGCCGCTACTGAGCGGGGCGGGTGGGTCAGCCGCCGGCCGGGCGGCGGGCGGGGCCGTTGTCGATCAGCCGGAACGTGCTGGGCACCGGCCCGTCGGCGACCTCTTCCAGGATCATGCCGTCGGTCGGGGAGTGTTGGAGGTACGCGGACCTGTTGCTGATCGCGTACGCGCCCTTGCCGCTGGCGACGATGGTGAAGCGCTGCGCCGGGTTGTCGGCGTCGCAGACCGCGCCCTCGATTCTAAGTGGTTCGCCGTCACCGGGGTTGTCGACCTGCCAGCAGGCCGGTTCGTCGTTGGCGGGGTGGTTGTCGGCTGTGCCGTAGGCCTTGATCAGGTAGGTGTCGCCGCCCAGTGGCGTCGTCACGAACAGTTGCCGACCGCTGTCGTCGTCGACCTCGGTGAGTTGACCGTCGAGGGCGATGCCGCCCTCGGTGGCCTGCACGCGCACGATGGTGACCTCGCGCCTGCCGGCGAGCACCGGGTTTGTCGTGCCGCTCGGCCTGGACGGGGGCGCGGCGGACGCCGACGAGGGGGCTGTGGACGTCGACGGGGCCGATGACGGCGTCGTCGGCGTCGGTCCCGTGGGTGCGGAGGCCGTCGTCGGGGTGGCCGCCGGCGGCGGAAGCGGCCCGGCCGTCGGTCGGCCGATCGCCACCCCCACACCGAGCAGACCCACCACCGCGACACCTGCCGCCGCCGAGGCCACGTGGCGTCGCCTGCGGTGCGCGTCGCCGCGTTGTCGGACCACCGTGGCGTCGGCGAGACGGCCGCGACGGGCGCCCTCGTCGGCCAGTGACCGCAGACCGTCGTCGAGGTTCTGGTCGGGCATCAGGACTACCCCCCATCCATGACGTAGGGCTCGACGCTGGTGAGGTGATCGGCCAGGGCCCGACGGCCGCGTGCGAGCCAGGTCTTGACCGTGTTGGGGGACGCGCCGGTCTCGGTGGCGATCTCGGCGACGCTGAGACCGACGAGATGGTGCAGGACGATGACCCGTCGTTGGTCGGCGGAGATCTGGCGAAGGGCCTTCACCAGTGCCACATGGTCGGGGCTGATGGCGTCGACCTGCTCGGAGGTGGTGTCCCGGCGGTGGGCTCGTAGCCGGTTGGCCGCCTTGCGCCAGGCCGAAACGGCGATCCGGTACGCGACGCGGCGCACCCATGCCTCGGGGCTGTCGCACTCACGCACCCTGCTCCACCGATCCCACGCCCTGAGGTAGGCCTCCGCGACGGCGTCCTCTGCCTCGGCATGATTGCCGATCATCGCGTACACCTGACCCAGCACCCGCCGGGAGGACGCGGTGTAGAAGTCGTCGAACTCGTGGGCGTTACGCATGTGCCAGTGCACTCCCGCCCAGCCCGGACCGTATCCGGGTGGCTTACCCACCCGGCGCGCGGTCCCGGTGCTCGCTCACCCGTCGTCGACTGCCGTCGACGAGGATAGATGGCCCGGCACACGTGACCACGTGGGGGTGGAGCGCTGCCGTGCCCCGGGAGGGTGGCCGGGTCGCCGCCCTCCCGGGCCGTCCGGTCCGAAGATGATCAGCCGCCGGCCGGACGCCGGGCGGGGCCGTTGTCGACGAGCCGGAACGTGCTGAGGACCGGACCGTCGGCGACCTCCTCCAGGATCATCCCCTTGGTGCGGGAGTGTTGGAGGTACGCGGACCGGTTGCTGATGGCGTACGCGCCCCTGCCGCTGGCGGTGATGGTGAAGCGCTGCGCCGGGTTCTTGGCGTCGCAGACCGCGCCCTCGACCGTCAACGGCTCGGAGTTGCCCGGGTTGGTGGCCTGCCAGCAGGCCGGTTCGTCGTTGGCGGGGTGGTTGTCGGCCCTGCCGTAGGCCTTGATCAGGTAGGTGTCGCCGCCCAGTGGCGTCGGGACGAACAGTTGCCGTCCGCTGTCGTCGTCGACCTCGGTGAGTTCGCCGTCGAGGGCGATGCCGCCCTCGGTTGCCTGCACCCGCACGATCGTGACCTCCCGCTTGCCGGTGAGTACCGGGTTGGCCGGCCCGGAGGTCGCAGGCTTCGACGGCGGCGGGCTGGACGGCGACGCGCTGGATGGCGGAGGCGACGTCGCGGAGGCCGATGCGGAAGCGGAGGCCGATGCGGAAGCGGAGGTGGAGGGCCCGGCGGATGCTTCCGGGGCCGCGGTCGGATCGGACTGGCACGCCACCAGCGCGCTGCCGCCCGCCAGCAGCATCGCGCCGGCCGCCCACTTCGTAACCTTGAACATACCCAACTCCTGACCCGCTGCCCCGGCAGCCACAATGGACGGTGCGTCGGATTCCGATCGCCGACGCACCCCCCAACACGCGTGCGCCGCACCGCCGGTTTCACCGCCAACCGAAAATCTGGCGCGCCGGTTCAGCTGCGGGCGATCAGGTCGAGGATGTCGGTCAGCGCCTTCGGCTCGCTGAGCATCGGCCAGTGCCCGGTGGGCAGCTCGTGCAGCTCGCCGTCGGCCAGGCCGGTGAAGAACGGGTGCTCCTGCCGGATCATCTGCCGCACGACGCCGAGTGGGAAGGTGCTGGCGACAAGCGCGGTCGGCACCGGGCGCCCACCGGTGCGTCGGACCGGGTCGGTGGCGGCCCGCAGCGGGTGCGGGGTGGCCCGGCGACGCAGCAGGGCGAGCGCGGGCTCGTCCAGGCCGGCCAGGTTCGTCGGGTCGGCGGCCGGGTCCCAGGCCGGCGGCGGCAGCAGGTGCCCGGTGCCGATCGCGACGCGCAACCGCTGCTGCTCCTCCGGCGGCACCGTGTCGAACTGCGCAGTGCCGTCCGGCAACGGCCCGCTCTCCACGTAGACGACCCGGGCGATCCGGTCCGGGACGCGGTCCGCCGCCAGGGCGGCCGGCATCCCACCGCCGGAGTGCCCGACCAGCTGTACGTCGCGCAGGTCCTCGACCTCGATCAGCCGGACGATGTCAGTGGTGTGCGTGTCCAGGCTGACCTCCGGCCCGGCGAGGTGGTCGCGCTCGGCCACCCCGGTCAGTGTCATCGGGTACACCTCGTGCCCCTGCGACCGCAGCGCGACGGTCACGTCCCGCCACGCCCAGGCACCCAGCCAGAATCCCGGTACCAGCACGAATGTCGCCATCTGTCGCTCCTTCTCTCGGTTACCGACAGACCGTACGATCGAATCCGGACAGGATTCGCCCGGTTTGGAGGAGTGGCCCATGTCACATCCCGCCGGACGGGTGCTGGCCCTGCTCGAACTGCTGCAGACCCGGCACCTGTCGACTGCCGCCGACCTCGCCAGCCAGCTCGGCGTGGACGAGCGGACCGTGCGCCGGTACGCGGCCACGCTTGTCGAGCTCGGCATCCCCGTCACCGCCAACCGGGGCCGTTACGGCGGCTACCGGCTGCACTCCGGCTACAAACTGCCGCCGCTGATGCTCACCGACGACGAGGCGGTGGCCGTACTGCTCGGCCTCGTCGTCGCCGAACGGGTCGGGCTCGCCACCGAGCAGCCCGCCACCGCCACCGCGCTGGCGAAGATCCGCCGGGTGCTGCCGGTGGCGCTCGCCGACCGGCTCGCCGCCGTCCAGGAGCACCTCGGTTTCACCCTGCGTCGTCCGGAGCCGGAGCGCGGACCGGCGTCGGGCACCCTGCTCGCTCTGGCCTCGGCCACCCGGCACCGGCAGCGGGTGGCACTTGACTACCGCTCCTGGCGGGGCGAGCAGTCGCACCGCGAGCTGGACCCGTACGGGTTGGTCTTCCACGCCGGCCGGTGGTACGTCACCGGCCACGACCACCGGCGCGGCGAGGTCCGCACCTTCCGACTGGACCGGATCGGGGCGGTGACGCCAGGCGTGGCGACGTTCACAGTGCCCGACGACTTCGAGGCGGTGGCCTGGGTGACCCGGTCGCTGGCCGGGGTGCCGTACGCGCACGAGGTGCAGGTCGTGCTGGAGACCGACCTGGTCGCCGCCCGCCGCCGCATCCCGCCCAGCGTGGCCGAGTTGACCGCCACCACCGACGGCGTGCTGCTGCGGGCGCGGGCGGAGAGCCTGCCCGGGATGGCAGCGCTGCTCGCCGGGCTGGGCTGCCCGTTCACCGTCCGACATCCCGACGCGTTGCGCGCCGAGGTGGCCGAACACGCCCGTCGGCTGGCGGAGTGGGCCGCCCGGCCAGCCTGTGGACAGCCGCCCGCGCCGCGCCGTCCGCTGGACTAGGCTGCCGGCGATGGACGAGGTGACCCGGATTCCGGTCGGCGGCGAGCGGCCGTACGACGTGTTGGTGGGACGTGACCTGCTGGGCGCGCTGCCTGGCCTGCTGCCCGGCGCGACCCGGGCGGCGGTGCTGCACGCGCCTCCGCTCAAGGCCCTCGCGGACGCGCTCGGTGAGCGCCTGCGCGCCGCCGGCATCGAGCCACTGCCGATCGAGGTGCCCGACGCCGAGTCGGGCAAACACGTCGACGTGGCCTCCGCCTGCTGGGACCGGCTGGGAGCGGCGGGCTTCACCCGTACCGACGCGGTTGTCGGCGTGGGCGGCGGCGCGGTGACCGACCTGGCCGGCTTCGTCGCGGCCTGCTGGTTGCGGGGGGTGCGCTGGGTGCCGGTGGCGACCTCGCTGCTGGGCATGGTCGACGCCGCGGTGGGCGGCAAGACGGGCATCAACACCGCCGCCGGCAAGAACCTGGTGGGCGCGTTCCACCCGCCGGTCGGGGTGTTGGCCGACCTGGCCACGCTCGACAGCCTGCCCGCCGTCGATCTGGCGGCCGGCCTGGCCGAGGTCGTCAAGTGCGGTTTCATCGCCGACCCGACGATCCTGGATCTGATCGAGGGCGACCCGCAGGCCGCCACCGACCCCCGGGGGCCGGTGAGCCGCGAGCTGATCGAGCGGGCGATCCAGGTCAAGGCCGACGTGGTCGCCGACGACCTGCGCGAGTCGGGTCTGCGGGAGGTGCTCAACTACGGTCACACCCTGGCCCACGCCATCGAGCAGAACGAGGGTTACCGCTGGCGGCACGGCCACGCCGTCGCCGTCGGTCTGGTGTACGCGGCCACGCTGGCCCGGCTCGCCGGGCGACTGGACGCGCCGACCGCCGAACGGCACCGGGTCACGTTGAGCGCGTTGGGCCTGCCGGTGAGCTACCCGGCGGACGCCTGGCCGCGACTGCTGGCCGCGATGCGGGTGGACAAGAAGACCCGGGGCAGCCGGTTGCGCTTCGTGGTGCTCGACGGGCTGGCCCGCCCCGCGATGCTCGAGGGCCCGGACGACACGCTGCTGGCGGCCGCCTACGACGAGGTGACCAGGCCATGAAGGTCCACGTCCTGAACGGGCCGAACCTGGGGCGGCTGGGCACCCGCGAGCCCGACGTGTACGGCGCGACGAGCTACGCCGACCTGGTGGCGCTCTGCGAGAGCACCGGTCGGGAGCTGGGGCTGGACGTGACGGTCCGGCAGACCGACGCCGAGCACGAGCTGCTCGGTTGGCTGCACGCGGCGGCCGACGAGGGCGCCGCGGTGGTGCTCAACCCGGCCGCCTGGTCGCACTACTCGTACGCGGTGCGGGACGCCTGCGCCATGCTGCGGGGGCCGCTGGTGGAGGTGCACATCTCCAACATCCACACCCGTGAGGAGTTCCGGCACCACTCGGTGGTGTCGGCGGTGGCGACCGGGGTGATCTGCGGTTTGGGCATCGACGGGTATCGTCTCGCCCTGCACCATCTGGCCACCCACTGAACCCCCGCTCCGAGCGGGGACCGGGCGATTCGACGCAGCTAGTAGACTCGTAGGGTCTGTCCGCCAATTGATGATCAAGGCAGGAAATGGCCTCCACCAACGACCTCAAAAACGGCCTGGTACTCAACCTGGACGGCGAGCTCTGGGCCGTCGTCGAGTTCCAGCACGTCAAGCCCGGTAAGGGTGGTGCCTTCGTGCGCACCACGCTGAAGAACGTGCTGTCCGGGAAGGTGGTCGACAAGACCTTCAACGCGGGCACCAAGGTCGAAACCGCGACCGTTGACAAGCGCACGATGCAGTATCTGTACGCCGACGGCGAGGACTTCGTCTTCATGGATCTGGAGACCTTCGACCAGATCACCGTGCCCGGTGGCACCGTCGGTGAGGCAGCCAACTACCTGCTGCCCGAGGCGGAGGCGACCGTCGCCCAGCACGAGGGTGTGCCGCTCTACATCGAGCTGCCCACCAGCGTCGTGCTGGAGGTCACCTACACCGAGCCGGGCCTGCAGGGCGACCGTTCGACCGGCGGCACCAAGCCGGCGACCGTGGAGACCGGCGCCACAGTGCCGGTTCCGCTGTTCATCACCACCGGCGAGAAGATCAAGGTCGACACCCGCGACGGCCGTTACCTCGGCCGCGCCTGATGGCTGAGGGTTCCAAGCAGCAGATGCCGGCACGCCGCAAGGCGCGCAAGCGGGCGCTGGATGTCCTCTACGAGGCCGACCTTCGGGACAAGCCTCCGGTGGAGGTGCTCGCCGGCTACGTGCAGCGGATCGAGCAGCCCCGACCGGAGCACCTGGGCTACGCGGTGGGCCTGGTCGAGGGTGTCGCCGAGCACCTCAACCGGATCGACGAGCTGATCGCCAGCTACGCCGAGGGTTGGACGCTGGAGCGGATGCCCGTCGTCGACCGGAATCTGGCCCGGATCGCCGTCTACGAGTTGCTCTACGTCGACGAGATCGACGACGCGGTGGCGATCAGCGAGGCAGTGGAGTTGGCCCGGCAGATGTCGACAGACGATTCGCCGCGCTTCCTCAACGGGGTGCTCGGCCGGATCGCCGAGTACGCCACCCGCTGAGCGTCCGCACCGAACACCGCAATCCGAAAGGGCCCGTGCCGACTGGCACGGGCCCTTTCGGTGGAGCGGCAGATCAGGAGGCGAAGAACGCCCGGGGGTCGGCCACCAGCACGCCGTGCTCGGTGAGCCGCTCGATCAGACCCGACGGTGAGGCGTCGTAGACGATCGCGAGCGCACGCAGGTCGTCGGCGCGGATGGAGAGCACCCGGCCGTTGTAGTCGCCGCGCTGCTGCTGGATGGCGCGGGCGTAGCGGGCGACGTAGGCCAGGTCCTCGGAGGCCTCGTCGTAGAGCCGCTCCAGGTCCAGGACAATCTTGCTGGTGGGCTCGTGACGGACGCCACTGCCGTCAGGCAGCAACTCCGAGACGGGTACGCGGTAGAACTCGGCCAACTCGGCCAGACGGGACACCGTCACGGCCCGGTCGCCTCGCTCGTACGAGCCGACCACCACGGCCTTCCACCGCCCGTTCGACTTCTCCTCCACCCCCTGCAGGGAAAGACCCTGCTGCTGGCGGATGGAGCGCAGGCGGGCGCCCAGAGACTTGGCGTATTCAGAGGGCATTCGGACACTCCCAGTGCTGCTCGGGGTTCTCCCGTCGATCGCTACGGAGCGTGACGGTACGGGGAATGCGACACGTGGTCAAGTGGTCGTGTCCCTACCGTTGGGGAGCGTCCGGGAAGTTATCCCCTTTTCCGGTGCCTGACCCGGTGGTCAGCGGCCGCCGTCCATCACCCCGGTGACCACTGGTAACGTGGCGGAAGCCCCGGCCCAGGTCCGCTGCGCGGTCCGGCCGGAGGTGCCCGACATCCTTTAACGACCCGTCCCGTGAGGCGGGGAAGGAGGTCCGCCGTGGCATACCCACCGGCTGCCCGTTCGTCACCACCGCGACAACCCTCGGTGAAGGTGATCCTCGCCAGCGCCGACGTGCAACGCGTGGTCGACCGCATCGCCCACCAGATCCTGGAGAAGACCCAGGGCGCCGCCGACACCGTGCTGTTGGGGATTCCCACCCGGGGCACCCCCCTCGCCCGGCGGCTCGCCGACCGGATCAGCACCTTCGAGGACGTCGCCGTCGGAGTCGGTGTGCTCGACATCACCCTGTACCGCGACGACCTCCGTCGGCACGCCACCCGCGCGGTGGGTCCGACCGAGTTGCCGTCCGGCGGGATCGACGGCAAACGGGTCATCCTCGTCGACGACGTCCTCTTCTCCGGCCGTACCGTCCGGGCCGCGCTCGACGCGCTCAACGACGTGGGCCGCCCGGCGTCGGTGCAACTCGCCGTGCTGGTCGACAGGGGTCACCGGGAGCTACCGATCCGCGCCGACTACGTCGGCAAGAACATCCCTACCGCACTCGCGGAGAGCGTCAAGGTGACGCTCGCCGAGATCGACGGGGCGGACGAGGTCAAGCTCTACGGGGGTCCCCACCAGTGATCAAGCATCTGCTTTCCGGCGGGGACCTGGACGCCGACACCGCCACCGAGATCCTGGACACCGCCGCCGAGATGGCCACCGTCGCCGGCCGGGAGATCAAGAAGCTTCCCGCCCTGCGCGGCCGGACCGTGGTCAACCTCTTCTACGAGGACTCCACGCGTACCCGGATCTCCTTCGAGGCGGCGGCGAAGCGGCTCAGCGCCGACGTGATCAACTTTTCCGCGAAGGGGTCGAGCGTCACCAAGGGTGAGAGCCTGAAGGACACCGCGTTGACCCTGCAGGCCATGGGCGCGGACGCGGTGGTCGTCCGACACCCCGCCTCCGGCGCGCCGCACCGCCTGGCCAACTGGGTGGACGGGTCGGTGGTCAACGCCGGTGACGGCACCCACGAGCACCCCACCCAGGCGCTGCTGGACGCGTACACCATGAGGGCCCGGCTGGGCCGGCTCGCCGGCCTGTCGGTCGCTGTGGTCGGGGACGTGCTGCACTCCCGGGTGGCCCGTTCCAACGTGCTGCTGCTGTCCACCCTCGGCGCGAAGGTCACCCTGGTCGGCCCGCCGACCCTCATTCCGGTCGACATCGCGGGCGCCCTCGCCCCCGGCACCGACGTGTCCTACGACCTCGACTCCGTCCTGCCGAACGTGGACGTGGTGATGATGCTGCGCGTGCAGCGGGAGCGGATGAACGATTCCTACTTCCCCTCCGCACGCGAGTACGCCCGCCGCTACGGGCTGGACGGGCCGCGGATGCGCCGGCTGCCCGAGCACGCGATCGTCATGCACCCCGGCCCGATGAACCGGGGGATGGAGATCACCCCCGAGGTCGCCGACTCACCCCGCTCCACCATCGTCGAACAGGTCACCAACGGGGTCTCCGTGCGGATGGCTGTCCTGTACCTGCTGCTCGGAGGGAACAACCGGTGACCGCGTACCTGATCACCAGCGTGAGTGTCGTCGGCGGCGCGCCGACCGACCTGCTGATCCGCGACGGCGTGATCGCCGCTGTCGGGCCCGGCCTGACCGCGCCGGACGCCACAGTCGTCGACGGCACCGGCCTGGTCGCCCTGCCCGGCCTCGTCGACCTGCACACCCACCTGCGCGAGCCCGGCCGGGAGGACGCCGAGACCGTCGAGTCCGGTTCCCGGGCGGCGGCACTCGGCGGTTACACGGCGGTCTGCGCGATGGCCAACACCTCCCCGGTGGCGGACACCGCCGGTGTGGTCGAGCAGGTCTGGCGGCTCGGGCGGGAGGCCAACCTGGTCGACGTGCAGCCGATCGGCGCGGTCACCGTCGGGCTGGCCGGCGAGCGGCTGGCCGAGCTGGGCGCGATGGCCGACTCGGCGGCCCGGGTGCGGATCTTCTCCGACGACGGGCACTGCGTCGCCGACCCGAAGCTGATGCGCCGGGCCCTGGAGTACGTCAAGGCGTTCGACGGGATCATCGCCCAGCACGCCGAGGAGCCCCGGCTCACCGAGGGCGCCCAGATGCACGAGGGCGAGGTCTCCACCCGGCTCGGCCTGATCGGCTGGCCGGCGGTCGCCGAGGAGGCGATCATCGCCCGGGACGTGCTGCTCGCCGAGCACGTCGGCAGCCGACTGCACGTCTGCCACGTCTCCACCGCCGGCAGCGTCGAGGTGCTGCGCCAGGCAAAGGCCCGCGGGGTACGGGTGACCGCCGAGGTGACCCCGCACCACCTGCTGCTCACCGACGAGGCCGTGAGCGGGAGGAGTGAGCTTGCGAGCCCCGGACTCGCGAACAGCTGGAGTCCAGCGGAGAGCTACGACCCGGTCTTCAAGGTGAACCCGCCGCTGCGTACCGCCTCGGACGTCACCGCGTTGCGCGCGGCCCTCGCCGACGGGGTGATCGACGTGATCGCCACCGACCACGCCCCGCACGCCGTGGAGGACAAGGAGTGCGAGTGGGCGTACGCCCGACCGGGGATGCTCGGTCTGGAAACGGCCCTCTCGATCGCGTTGGACGTGCTCGGCCCCGAGTGGGATCTGATCGCCGAGCGGATGTCCCGTACTCCGGCACGGATCGCCGGCCTCACCGGGCACGGCGTCGACCCCGCGCCTGGGGTGCCGGCCAACCTGACACTGATCGACCCGGCCGCCCACCGCGTCATCGAACCGGCGGAGCTGGCCAGCCGCAGTCGCAACACCCCGTACGCCCGCATGACGCTGCCGGGTCGCATCGTGGCGACCTTCCTGCGCGGCGAGCCGACGGTCCTGGACGGAAAGGCCATCAAATGAGTAAGCGCAGACCCGCAATCCTGGTGCTGGAGGACGGGCGCACGTTCCCCGGCGAGGCGTACGGCAGCGTCGGCGAAACCTTCGGCGAGGCGGTCTTCAACACCGGCATGACCGGTTACCAGGAGACCCTGACCGACCCGTCGTACCACCGTCAGGTGGTGGTGCAGACCGCCCCGCACATCGGCAACACCGGCGTCAACGGCGAGGACGACGAGTCCGGTCGGATCTGGGTGGCCGGCTACGTCGTGCGCGACCCGGCCCGGATCGGGTCGAACTGGCGGGCCACCGGTGGTCTCGAGGACCGCCTCGCCACCGAGGGCGTGGTGGGCATCAGCGGGGTGGACACCCGGGCGCTGACCCGGCACCTGCGCGAGCGGGGCGCCATGCGGGTGGGTATCTCCAGCATCGATCTCGACCCGCAGAGCCTGCTGACCCGGGTCCGCGAGGCGCCGCAGATGGTCGGCGCGGACCTGTCCGCCGAGGTGAGCACCCCCGAGCCGTACGTCGTCGAGGCAGTGGGCGCGCACCGGTTCACGGTGGCCGCCCTGGACCTGGGCATCAAGCGCAACGTGCCGCGACGGCTGGCCACCCGCGGGGTGACCACCCACGTGCTGCCGGCGTCGTCGAGCATCGACCAGCTGCTCGCCACCGGCGCCGACGCGATCTTCCTGTCGCCCGGCCCGGGCGACCCGGCCACCGCCGACGCTCCGGTGGCGCTGGCCCGGGAGGCGCTGCGGCGGGAGGTGCCGCTGTTCGGCATCTGCTTCGGCAGCCAGATCCTCGGTCGGGCGCTCGGCTTCGGCACCTACAAGCTGGGCTACGGGCACCGGGGGATCAACCAGCCGGTGCTCGACCGGGTCACCGGCAAGGTCGAGGTGACCAGTCACAACCATGGCTTCGCTGTCGAGGTGCCGGGTGTGGGCGTCGGCGCGGTCGTCCCCGACCAGGTGATCGACACCGACTTCGGCGGCGCTCAGGTGTCGCACGTCTGCCTCAATGACAACGTGGTCGAGGGGCTGCGGGCGATCGACGTGCCCGCGTTCACCGTCCAGTACCACCCGGAGGCGGCGGCCGGCCCGCACGACGCGGACTACCTCTTCGACCGATTCGCCGACTTGATCGAAGGCCGGACCCACAGCAGGGGGCGTAGCAATGCCTAAGCGGACCGATCTCAAGCACATCCTCGTGATCGGCTCCGGACCGATCGTCATCGGGCAGGCCTGCGAGTTCGACTACTCCGGCACCCAGGCGTGCCGGGTGCTGCGCAGCGAGGGGATCCGGGTCAGCCTGGTCAACTCCAACCCGGCGACGATCATGACGGACCCGGAGTTCGCCGACGCGACCTATGTCGAGCCGATCACCCCGGAGTTCGTGGAACTGGTCATCGCCAAGGAGCGCCCGGACGCGATCCTCGCCACCCTCGGCGGGCAGACCGCGCTGAACACGGCGGTCGCCCTGCACGAGGCCGGTGTCCTGGAGAAGTACGGCGTGGAGCTGATCGGCGCGAACATCGACGCCATCAACCGCGGCGAGGACCGGCAGTTGTTCAAGGAGATCGTCGCGAAGGCCGGCGTACGGCTGGGCATCGACGACCCGACCGGTCTGGTGCCCCGCTCACGGGTCTGCCACTCGATGGACGAGGTCGAGGCGACTGTCGCCGAGCTGGGCCTGCCGGTGGTGATCCGGCCGTCGTTCACCATGGGTGGCCTGGGTTCCGGCATGGCGCACACCCCGGAGGACCTGGCCCGCATCGCCGGTGACGGCCTGTCCGCCAGCCCGGTGCACGAGGTGCTCATCGAGGAGAGCGTGCTCGGCTGGAAGGAGTACGAGCTCGAGCTGATGCGCGACCGGCACGACAACGTGGTGGTGGTCTGCTCGATCGAGAACATCGACCCGATG
Source organism: Micromonospora sp. NPDC005710 (assembly GCF_040630995.1). Lineage (NCBI taxonomy): Bacteria > Bacillati > Actinomycetota > Actinomycetes > Micromonosporales > Micromonosporaceae > Micromonospora > Micromonospora sp. NPDC005710. Next base: position 53,951 of record NZ_JBEXYP010000020.1, read on the forward strand.
GGCGTGCACACCGGCGACAGCGTGACAGTGGCCCCGGCCATGACGCTCACCGACCGGGAGTACCAGCACCTGCGTGACCTGGGCATCGCCGTGCTGCGCGAGGTCGGGGTGGACACCGGCGGCTGCAACATCCAGTTCGCTGTCAACCCGGTCGACGGCCGGATCGTCGTGATCGAGATGAACCCCCGGGTGTCGCGGTCCTCGGCGCTGGCCTCCAAGGCGACCGGCTTCCCGATCGCGAAGATCGCCGCCAAGCTGGCCATCGGCTACACACTCGACGAGATCCCCAACGACATCACCCTGAAGACCCCGGCGGCGTTCGAGCCGACCCTCGACTACGTGGTGGTGAAGATTCCCCGGTTCGCGTTCGAGAAGTTCCCCGGCGCGGACCCGGAGCTGACCACCACGATGAAGTCGGTGGGCGAGGCCATGAGCCTCGGGCGCAACTTCACCGAGGCGCTGAACAAGGCGATGCGCTCGATGGAGACCAAGTCATCCGGTTTCTGGAGCGTCCCGGACCCGGAGGGCGTCACCCTCGCGGACACTCTCGCCGCGCTGCGCATCCCGCACGACGGCCGGTTGTACACGGTGGAGCGGGCGCTGCGCCTCGGCGCGTCGATCGCCGAGGTCGCCGAGGCGTCCGGCGGGATCGACCCGTGGTTCCTGGACCAGATCGCCGCGCTGATCGAGCTGCGCGACGAGATCGTCGACGCGCCGGTGCTCGACGTCGACCTGCTGCGCCGTGCCAAGCGGGCCGGTCTGTCCGACCGGCAGCTCGCCGCACTGCGCCCGGAGCTGGCCGCCGAGGACGGAGTACGAACCCTGCGGCACCGCCTCGACGTGCGGCCGGTCTACAAGACGGTGGACACCTGCGCCGCCGAGTTCGAGGCGACCACGCCGTACCACTATTCGACGTACGACCTGGAGACTGAGGTCGTGCCGTCGGACCGGCCGAAGGTGCTGATCCTGGGCTCCGGCCCGAACCGGATCGGGCAGGGCATCGAGTTCGACTATTCCTGCGTGCACGCGGTGCAGGCGCTGCGGACCGCCGGTTACGAGACCGTCATGGTCAACTGCAACCCGGAGACCGTCTCCACCGACTACGACACCGCCGACCGGCTCTACTTCGAGCCGCTGACCTTCGAGGACGTTCTGGAGGTCTGGCACGCTGAGGACTCGTCCGGTCGGGCGGCCGGCGGGCCGGGCGTGGTCGGCGTGGTCGTCCAGCTCGGTGGTCAGACCCCGCTGGGTCTGGCGCAGCGGCTCAAGAACGCCGGTGTGCCGATCGTCGGCACCTCCCCGGAGTCGATCCACCTGGCCGAGGAGCGGGGCGCGTTCGGCGCGGTGCTGGCGCGCGCCGGGCTGCGCGCGCCGGCGCACGGCATGGCCACGTCGTACGACGAGGCCAAGACGATCGCCGACGAGATCGGCTATCCGGTCCTGGTCCGGCCGTCGTACGTGCTGGGCGGACGGGGCATGGAGATCGTCTACGACGACCCGACGCTTCGCGACTACATCGGCCGGGCCACCGACATCTCTCCGGACCACCCGGTGCTCGTGGACCGGTTCCTCGACGACGCCATCGAGATCGACGTGGACGCGCTGTGCGACGCCGACGGCGAGGTCTACATCGGCGGCGTGATGGAGCACATCGAGGAGGCCGGCATCCACTCCGGCGACTCGTCCTGCGCGCTCCCGCCGATCACCCTGGCGGGCTCGCACCTGGTCGAGGTGCGTCGTTACACCGAGGCCATCGCCCGGGGTGTCGGCGTCCGCGGCCTGCTCAACGTGCAGTACGCCCTCAAGGACGACGTGCTCTACGTGCTGGAGGCCAACCCGCGGGCGTCGCGGACCGTCCCGTTCGTCTCCAAGGCCACGGCGGTGCCGCTGGCCAAGGCGGCGGCTCGGATCGCCCTCGGGGCGAGCATCGTCGAGCTGCGCGCCGAGGGCCTGTTGCCGGCGACGGGGGACGGCGGCACGATGCCCGCCGACGCGCCGGTAGCGGTCAAGGAGGCGGTGCTGCCGTTCAAGCGTTTCCGGACCCGCGCGGGTAAGGGGATCGACTCGCTGCTCGGGCCGGAGATGAAGTCGACGGGCGAGGTGATGGGCATCGACACCAACTTCGGCCATGCCTTCGCCAAGAGTCAGTCGGCCGCGTACGGGTCGCTGCCGACCGCTGGGAAGATCTTCGTCTCGGTGGCCAACCGGGACAAGCGCGGCATGATCTTCCCGATCAAGCGGTTGGCCGACCTGGGGTTCGAGATCGTCGCCACCGCCGGCACGGCGGAGGTGCTGCGCCGGCACGGCATCGCCTGTGAGCAGATCCGCAAGCACTACCAGGCCGGTGCGGGCGACGACGCGGTGTCGCTGATCGGCGGCGGCCACGTGGCGCTGGTGATCAACACGCCGCAGGGCTCCGGAGCCAGCGCCCGGTCCGACGGTTACGAGATCCGCAGCGCGGCCGTGACCGCGGACATCCCCTGCATCACCACGGTCCCCGGCGCCGCCGCCGCGGTGATGGGCATCGAGGCCCGGATCCGCGGCGACATGCAGGTCCGCCCGCTGCAGGATCTGCACGCCACCCTGCGGGCGGCCCAGTGACAGTGTTCGAGCAGGCGGTACGGCCGTTGTTGTTCCGGCTCGGGGGAGGGGACGCCGAGGCGGCCCACGAGTGGACGCTGCGGCGGTTGTCCGCCCTGTCGCGGCGGCCGACGGCGCTCGCCGCGCTGCGGGCCCGGTACGCGGTCGACGCGCCGCGCACGGTGTTCGGGGTGCGGTTCCCCAACCCGGTCGGGTTGGCCGCCGGCATGGACAAGGACGGTGCGGCGCTTCCGGCCTGGCCGGCGCTCGGCTTCGGTTTCGTGGAGGTCGGCACTGTCACCGCGCACGCCCAGCCGGGCAACCCCCGGCCGCGGCTGTTCCGGCTGCCGGCAAGCGAGGCGGTGGTGAACCGGATGGGCTTCAACAACGCCGGGGCCGCCGCGTTGGCCGCCCGGCTGGCGGCGTTGCCGCGTCCGCTCGGGGTGCCGCTGGGCATCTCACTGGGCAAGTCCAAGGTGACCCCGCTGGACGAGGCGGTCGAGGACTACCTCGCCTCGTACCGGGCGCTGAGCGGGCACGGCGACTACTTCGCTGTGAACGTGTCCTCACCGAACACCCCGGGTCTGCGGTCGTTGCAGGATCGCGCCCACCTGGACGCGCTGCTCGGTGCGCTGGTGGGGGACAAGCCGGTGTTGGTCAAGATCGCACCGGACCTGACCGAGGCGGCGATCGCCGAACTGCTGGAGGTCTGCCTGGCCCGGGGCGCCGCCGGGGTGATCGCCACCAACACCACGTTGTCCCGGGACGGGCTCGCCGACGGTGACGTCGAGCGTGGTGCGCAGGCAGGTGGCCTCTCCGGTCGGCCGCTCACCGGGCGGGCCCGCGACGTGGTCGCGTTCGTGCACCGGGAGACCGGCGGCCGGCTGCCGATCGTCGGCGTCGGCGGGGTACTGGACCCGGACGACGCGGCGCGGATGTTCGACGCCGGCGCCGCTTTGGTGCAGCTCTACACCGGCTTCATCTACCGGGGTCCGGCCCTGGTCCGGGCCGCCGTCCGCGCGACCGCCGGGTCCGCGCTCCCGTCGGCGGTACCGGACCCCGTCGCGGACCGTTGACCGTTCCCAGCCCGGCGCTGGCTCGACACGACCAGGCCCGGAGTCCGCTCCGGGCCAAGGGGCGCACGCCTGTTGTTGCCCCTTTGCTCTGCACCCGCGGATGCACCACCACCAGCGCGACGCCCGACCAACGGGTGTCGCATCCGCGGGTGCAGAGCAAAGGCCGGCGAGGTGCAAGTGAGGGCGGGCCGGACGCCGTGGCGGGCCTTGCAGCCGTGGCGGGCCTTGCAGCCGTGGCGGGCCGGAGGGCCGTTGCGGGCCGGACGCCGGAGGTGGGCCAGCAGACCGCGGTGAGCCAGACCGCGGCGAAGAAGCCAGCGGCGGGGCGGTTCGGCCCGAGCGCAGCACGTCGGCGGTCGGGACCGTTCAAGGCATGAAGGAGTACGTGTGACACCCGAGGAGATCCTGGCCGCTGACCGTGCCCACGTCTGGCATCCGTACGCCGCGCTGCCGCCGGCCAACCCGCCGTACGTCGTGCGCGGCGCCGAGGGCGTACGCCTCAGCCTGGCCGACGGCCGGGAGTTGGTGGACGGGATGTCGTCCTGGTGGGCGGCGATCCACGGGTACCGGCACCCGGTGCTGGACGCGGCCGTGACCGATCAGCTCGGTCGGATGAGCCACGTGATGTTCGGTGGGCTCACCCACGAGCCTGCCGTGCACCTCGCCCGAACACTTGTCGAGCTGACCCCGGACGGCCTGGAGCACGTGTTCCTGGCCGACTCCGGTTCGGTGAGCGTCGAGGTGGCGGTGAAGATGTGCCTGCAGTACCAGCGGGCCGTCGGGCGGCCCCGGCGGCACCGGCTGGCGACGTGGCGGGGCGGCTACCACGGCGACACGTTCCACCCGATGAGCGTCTGTGACCCGGAGGGCGGGATGCACCACCTCTGGGGCGACGTGCTGCCCCGGCAGGTGTTCGCACCGGTGCCGCCGGGTGGCTTCACCGACCCGCCCGACGACGCGTACGTGGCGGCGCTGGTGGAGACGGTCGAGCGGCACGCCGACGAACTGGCCGCCGTGATCGTCGAGCCCGTCGTCCAGGGCGCGGGCGGGATGCGTTTCCACCACCCGGGTTACCTGCGGGTGCTGCGCGAGGTGACCCGGGCGCACGGGATTCTGCTGATCTTCGACGAGATCGCGACCGGGTTCGGCCGTACCGGCGAGATGTTCGCCGCCGGGCACGCCGGGGTGACGCCGGACGTGCTGTGCGTGGGCAAGGCGCTGACCGGCGGGTACCTGACCCTCGCGGCGACACTGTGCACCCCGGAGGTCGCCCGGGGCATCTCGGCGAGCGGCGTGCTGGCACACGGGCCCACGTTCATGGGCAACCCGTTGGCGTGCGCCGTGGCGAACGCCTCGATCGGGTTGCTGCGGGCCGGGGACTGGGCCGGGCAGGTCGCCAGGGTCGGCGCCGGCCTGCGCGCCGGCCTGGAACCCCTGCGCGGCGCGCCCGGCGTGGCCGACGTGCGGGTGCTCGGGGCGATAGGCGTGGTCCAGCTCGATCACGATGTCGACCTCGGCGCGGCGACCGCGGCGGCCGTCGACCAGGGGGTGTGGCTGCGCCCGTTCCGCGACCTGATCTACACGATGCCGCCGTACGTCACCGACGACGTCGACCTGGCCCGTATCGCGACCGGGGTGGCGGCGGCGGTGGCGGCCGGCTGAGTCGGTCCGGTTGCCGGGTCGACTGGTTACCCGGGCGGGGCAGCCGCCCGGACGAGAAGAGGAGAACACTCCGATGGACAGCTTCGGTACCCGACTGCACCGGGCGATCACCGAGCGGGGCCCACTGTGTGTGGGCATCGACCCGCATCCCGGTCTGCTGGCCCGGTGGGGCCTCCCGGACGACGTTCAGGGGCTCGACCGGTTCAGCCGAACCGTCGTGGAAGCCCTCGGTGACCGGGTTGCGGTAGTCAAGCCTCAGTCGGCCTTTTTCGAGCGGTTCGGGTCCCGAGGTGTGGCGATTTTAGAGTCAACTATCCGACAGTTACGGGATGCCGGTTCGCTCGTTCTGCTCGACGTCAAGCGCGGCGACATCGGCTCGACGGTCAGCGCGTACGCCTCCGCGTACCTCGATCCATCCAGCCCCGTGTATGTCGACGCGGTCACCGCGAGCCCCTACCTCGGGGTCGGTTCGCTGGCGCCGATGTTCGAGCTGGCCGCCGAGCACGGCGGCGGAGTGTTCGTACTGGCCCTCACCTCCAACCCCGAGGGCGCGGCGGTGCAGCGGGCCGTCACCGCCGACGGCCGCAGCGTCGCGCAAACCGTGATCGACGAGATTTCCCAGCTCAACCGGGGTGCGAGCCCGCTGGGGAGCTTCGGTCTGGTGGTCGGCGCGACCATCGGTGACACCGGTCACGACCTCTCCGGGGTGGGGGGCCCACTGCTCGCCCCGGGCCTCGGCGCGCAGGGTGCCGGCGCTGCCGATCTGCGTACCGTCTTCGGTTCGAGCCTCGCCTCGGTGCTCCCGTCGTACTCCCGGGAAGTGCTCTCGGCGGGCCCGGACGTGGCCGCGCTGCGGGCCGCCGCGGATCGCGTCCTTGTCGACTGCCGGGCCGTCCTGCCTGCCCGGTGACTGACTGACGGGTCGGTCACTCTACGGTGATCATGCGGCCCCCACGTTGCCGAAAGCGTCGTTGGCCGCTAGTTTTCCCCGCGCTGGGAACCATGGACCCCTTGGTTCACAGCGACACCACGTTTCACAGATGCGGCGGTGCGCCCCGCCCGCCGCGATAGGGACCTGAGGAGAACTGGTGCCGCTCCCGTCACTGACCCCCGAACAACGCGCTGCCGCGCTCGAGAAGGCCGCGGAGATCCGCAAGGCCCGTGCTCAGCTGAAGGAGCAGCTCAAGCAGGGCAAGACCACCCTCGGTGCTGTCCTCGAGCGGGCCGAGAGCGACGACGTCGTCGGCAAGCTCAAGGTGTCGGCTGTCCTGCAGGCCATGCCGGGCATCGGCAAGATCCGGGCTACCCAGATCATGGAGAAGCTCAAGATCGCCGACAGCCGTCGCCTGCGTGGCCTCGGCGAGCAGCAGCGCAAGGCACTGCTTGGAGAGTTCGCCGCCAACTGAACCTGGCAGCGTGTAGAAACAAGCAGTGAGCACGGATGACGAGGCGCGCCCGGCGGCTCGGCTCACTGTCCTGGCTGGACCTTCGGGTTCCGGCAGGGAGAGTGTCGTCGAGCTAGTCCGGGCGCGTTCTCCGTCCGTGTGGATCCCGGTCGCGGCAACCACGAGGCCGCGCCGGGAGTCGGAGATCGACGGGGTGGACCGTGTCTTCCTCGCCCCCGCCGAGTTCGACCGTCGGATCGTCGACGGCGAGCTGCTGGAGTGGTCCCGGATCGGGCCGCACCGCTGGGGGACCCCGTACCCGCCGCTGCGCTCCCGGCTCGCCGCCGGGCAGGCGGTGCTGCTCCCGCTCGATCTACGCGGCGTCCCCCCGGTCCGCGCGCGTCTTCCCGATGCCCGGCTGGTGCTGCTGATCCCACCGGGGTACGCCCCCGACGCCGGGGTGGCCGCCACCGTCGAGCACACGCTGACGCACGACCACACCGACCGGGTGGTCGACGAGCTGGTAGGCTTACTCGGTTCTTCTTATCCGGATCCGACCTGGTCACGTGCGCGTGGCTGACGGTCGGCCGCCGTTGAGACTCAGCACCGCGTCCGCGCGGCTCGAAAGACGCAGAGGTTAATTCGTGGGATCCATCGCCAACCCCGAAGGCATCACCAACCCGCCGATCGACGAGCTCCTCGAGAAGACGACGTCGAAGTACGCGCTGGTCATCTTCGCCGCCAAGCGCGCGCGCCAGGTGAACGCCTACTACAGCCAGCTCGGTGAGGGTCTGCTCGAGTACGTCGGCCCGCTCGTCGAGACCACCCCGCAGGAGAAGCCCCTCTCGATCGCCATGCGCGAGATCAACTCGGGCCTGCTCACCGCCGAGCCGACCGACCAGCCGTAAGCCCTCGCTGGCCGATGTCCGCCTCGATCGTCCTCGGGGTCGGTGGCGGCATCGCCGCCTACAAGGCGTGCGAGCTGCTGCGACTCTTCACCGAATCCGGTCACCGGGTCCGGGTCGTGCCCACCGCGTCGGCGCTTCGCTTCGTTGGAGCGCCGACCTGGGCCGCGCTCTCCGGTCAACCGGTCGCCGACGACGTCTGGACCGACGTCCACGAGGTGCCGCACGTCCGGCTCGGTAAGCAGGCCGACCTGGTGGTGGTCGCACCGACCACCACCGACCTGCTCGCCAAGGCCGCGCACGGTCTCGCCGACGACCTGCTGACCAACACCCTGCTGACCGCTCGCTGCCCGGTCCTGCTGGCCCCGGCCATGCACACCGAGATGTGGGAGCACCCCGCCACCGTGGCCAACGTCGCCACGCTGCGTTCCCGGGGTGTCCGGGTCATCGAGCCGGCCGTCGGCCGGCTCACCGGCGCCGACACCGGCAAGGGTCGGCTGCCCGACCCGGCGGAGATCTTCGCCGTCGCGCGTCGGCTCCTGACCCGCGGTGGGTCCGCCCCCGCCGACCTGGCCGGCCGCCGGGTGGTCGTCACCGCCGGTGGCACCCGTGAACCTCTGGACCCGGTCCGATTCCTGGGCAACCGCTCGTCGGGCAAACAGGGGTACGCGTTCGCCCGCGCGGCGGTCGCCCGGGGCGCCCGGGTCACACTGATCGCGGCGAACGTCGGCCTCGCCGACCCGGCCGGCGTCGACCTGATCCGGGTGGGCACCACAGCCGAGCTGCGGGAGGCGACGGTCAAGGCCGCCGTCGAGGCCGACGCGGTGGTGATGGCGGCGGCTCCGGCCGATTTCCGGCCCGCGACGTACGCGCCTGGCAAAATCAAGAAATCGGACGACGGCGTCGCGCCCACCATCGAGCTGGTCACGAACCCGGACATCGCGGCAGAGCTCGGCCAGCGCAAACGATCAGAGCAGGTGCTTGTGGTGTTCGCCGCCGAAACCGGCGATGCCGAGGCCAACGGCCGGGCGAAACTCGCCCGGAAGCGGGCCGACCTGATCGTGGTCAACAAGGTCGGCCCGGACCTGGTCTTCGGCGCCGACACCAACACGGTGACGGTCATCGGCGCTGACGGTTCGGTCAGCCGATTGCCCGAACAGGCCAAGGAAGATGTGGCCGACGCCGTCTGGGATCTCGTCGTGGCGCGGCTCCCCGGCCGTTCCTGACGGGTGGAACAGTGCTTGACCGATCCCGACACCTGCCGCAGTGGTGATTAGACTGCCGCGGAACGACCTCACACGCTTAGGAGTGCCGTGACACGCCGTCTCTTCACGTCCGAATCGGTCACGGAAGGCCACCCGGACAAGATCGCCGACCAGATCAGCGATGGCATCCTCGATGCGCTGCTGACCGAGGACCCCCACAGCCGGGTGGCAGTGGAAACCTTGATCACCACCGGTCAGGTGCACATCGCCGGCGAGGTGACCACCAAGGCGTACGCCGACATCCCGACGATCGTCCGCCGGACCATCCTCGACATCGGCTACGACTCGTCGAAGAAGGGCTTCGACGGCGCCTCCTGCGGAGTCAGCGTCTCCATCGGCGCCCAGTCCGAGGACATCGCGCAGGGTGTGGACAACGCCTTCGAGCTGCGGACCGGCGCGTCGGAGAGCGCGCTCGACGCGCAGGGCGCCGGCGACCAGGGCATGATGTTCGGCTTCGCGTGCTCGGAGACGCCCGAGCTGATGCCGCTGCCGATCGCGCTCGCCCACCGGCTGGCCCGCCGCCTCTCGGCGGTCCGCAAGGACGGCACGATCCCGTACCTGCGGCCGGACGGCAAGACCCAGGTCACCATCGAGTACGAGGGGCTGCGCCCGGTCCGGCTGAACACGGTGGTCGTGTCCAGCCAGCACGCTGCCGACATCTCACTGGACTCGCTGCTCACCCCCGACGTGCGCGACCACGTGATCGCCCCGGAGCTGGAGAGCCTCGGCCTCGACACCGACGGCTACCGGCTGCTGGTCAACCCGACCGGTCGGTTCGAGATCGGCGGCCCGATGGGTGACGCCGGCCTGACCGGCCGCAAGATCATCGTCGACACCTACGGCGGGTACGCCCGTCACGGTGGCGGCGCGTTCTCCGGCAAGGACCCGTCCAAGGTGGACCGCTCGGCCGCGTACGCGATGCGTTGGGTGGCCAAGAACGTGGTCGCCGCCGGCCTGGCCGAGCGGTGCGAGGCGCAGGTCGCCTACGCCATCGGCAAGGCGCACCCGGTGAGCCTCTTCATCGAGACGTTCGGCACCGAGACCGTTCCCGTGTCCTCGATCGAGAAGGCCGTCTCCGAGGTGTTCGATCTGCGCCCGGCCGCGATCATCCGGGACCTCAACCTGCTCCGCCCGATCTACCAGCAGACCGCCGCGTACGGCCACTTCGGCCGGGAGCTGCCGGACCTGACCTGGGAGAGCACCGACCGGGCCGCCGACCTCAAGTCGGCCGCAGGAGCCTGACCGTCACCAAGCGTAGCGACCGGCGACCCGCGGACGGGTCGCCGGTCGCGCGCGTCTGTGTGGACGTCGGGTTGGCGCACCTGGACCGGCCGTTCGACTACCTGGTGCCGGCGGAGCTGGACGAGGTGGCGGTGCCCGGCACCCGGGTGAAGGTGCGCTTCGCCGGGCAACTCGTCGACGGGTGGCTGCTGTCGCGCGCCGACGACTCCGGGCACACCGGCCGCCTCGCGTACCTGGAGAAGGTGGTCTCGCCGGAGCCGGTGCTGGCCCCCGAGATCGTCCGGCTGGCCCGGGCGGTCGCCGACAGGTACGCCGGCAGCCTCGCCGACGTGCTCCGGCTCGCCGTGCCGCCCCGGCACGCGCGGATGGAGAAGGAACCCCGCGACGACCAGCCTGCCCCGGAGACCCCCACCGCAGCGGTCGACCCGCGCGGGTGGCACGACTATCCGACCGGCCCGGCCCTGTTGCGGGCGCTCGTCGACGGCCGGGCACCCCGCGCGGTCTGGTCGGCGCTGCCCGGTGAGGACTGGGCGGCCCGGTACGCCGACGCGGTGGCGGCCACCGTCGCCGGTGGGCGCGGCGCTGTGGTCGTGGTGCCCGACGCGCGTGACCTCGACCGCCTCGACGCCGCGCTCACCGCCGTGCTCGGCCCGGGTCGGCACGTCAGTCTCGCCGCCGCGCTCGGCCCGGCTCGGCGTTACCGGGCCTTCCTCGCCGCTCGGCGTGGGCTGGTGCCGGTGGTGATCGGCACCCGGGCGGCGATGTTCGCCCCGGTGGCCCGGCTCGGCCTCGTCGCCATCTGGGACGACGGTGACGACCTGCACTCCGAGCCCCGGGCCCCCTACCCGCACGCCCGCGACGTGCTGCTCACCCGCGCCCACCTCGCCGAGGCCGGCGCGCTGGTCGGCGGGTACGCCCGGACGGCCGAGGCGCAGCTGCTGGTGGAAACCGGCTGGGCCCCGGAGGTGGTCGCCGACCGGGGCACCGTCCGCGCGCGCATCCCGGCCATCGCGCCGACCGGGGACGATCCGCAACTGGCCCGGGACCCCGGGGCCGCCACCGCCCGGCTGCCCAGCCTGGCCTGGACGGCGGCCCGCGACGCGCTCCGGCAGGACCTGCCGGTGCTGGTGCAGGTGCCCCGGCGCGGCTACCTGCCGTCGATCTCCTGCGCCGAGTGCCGCACCCCGGCCCGGTGCGCGCACTGCGCGGGTCCCCTCGCGCTGCCCTCGGCCGGCGGCATACCGGCCTGCCGGTGGTGCGCGCGGGTGGCGGCCGCGTACGCCTGCCCGGAGTGTGGGGGGCGGCGGCTGCGGGCCGCGGTGACAGGTGCCCGGCGGACCGCCGAGGAGCTGGGCAGGGCGTTCCCCGGCGTCACGGTGCGGACCTCCGGGCGCGAGGAGGTGCTCACCGACGTGCCGGGCGGTGCCGCCCTGGTGGTGGCCACCCCGGGCGCCGAGCCGGTCGCCGAGGGCGGCTACGGCGCGGTGCTGCTGTTGGACTCGTGGGCCCTGTTGACCCGGGCCGACCTGCGCGCCGGCGAGGAGGCACTGCGCCGCTGGCTGGCGGCGGCGGCGTTGGCCCGGCCGGCGCCGGACGGTCGGGTGGTGGTGGTCGCCGACGGCGCGCTCGCCCCGGTGCAGGCGCTGCTGCGCTGGGACGCCGGGTGGTTCGCCGGTCGGGAGCTGGCCGAGCGCCGTGAGCTGGGTTTCCCACCGGCCGTGCGGATGGCGAGCGTCACCGGGGCGGCCGAGGCGGTGGCGGACCTGCTGGCGGCGGCCCGCCTGCCGGACGACGCCGAGGTGCTCGGGCCGGTGCCGGCCGAGGAGGGCCGGGAGCGGATGCTGGTCCGGGTGCCCCGGGCCCGGGCGGCAGCTCTCGCCGAGGCGTTGCACTCGGCCGCCGGCGCTCGGGCCGCCCGCAAGGCCGCCGATCCGGTTCGTCTCCAGGTCGATCCGCTGAGCCTGTTCTGAGTCGTTTCGGCCGGTGCCGAGCGTGGCGGACGTCGCCGGCCGGGGTGCCCCCTCGCACACCGCGTCCGGCGGAACGGTGGCGTCCGAGTGGTAGCATCGCCCGTCATGCTGTGGCGTACGACGGGCTCCAGGTCGCGACGGAGCGTCAGCCGCGCCGAGCTGGGGTCGCCGCGGGATGGCGCGACGATGGCGGGAGCGCGTTCGTCGGGCGCGAGGTCGATGAATTCAATGAGCCGGTGATCAGGGGTGGACCAGTCGTGACCGTTGGACAATCGATCGTCTTCAACGGCGACCTCGGCAGCGGCAAGAGCACCGTGTCGGTCGAGATCGCCAAGCGGCTCGCCATGCGCCGGGTGAGCGTGGGGGACCTCTACCGGGAGATGGCGCAGCAGCGGCAGATGACCGCGTTGCAGCTCAACCTGCACGCCGAGCTCGACCAGGCCGTCGACGGGTACGTCGACCAGCTTCAGCGCAACATCGCCGCCTCCGGTGAGCGCCTCATCATGGACTCCCGGTTGGCCTGGCACTTCTTCACCGACGCGCTCAAGGTGCACATGATCACCGAGCCGGGTGAGGCGGCCCGTCGCGTGCTCGCCCGCCCGTCCGGCCCGGCGGAGAGCTACGCCTCCCTGGAGGAGGCCAAGGCCAAGCTCCGGGAGCGCAGCGCGAGCGAGCGAAGCCGGTTCATCATCAGGTACGGGGTGGACAAGGCCCGCCTGCGCAACTACGACCTGATCTGCGACACCACCCGGGCGTCCGCCGCCGAGGTGATCGAGCACATCGTGGCCGCGTACGAGGGCACGCTCGGCGCCGAGGTGCTGCGCGACGCGCCGCCGCTGCTGCTCCTGGACCCGGCCCGGGTCTACCCGACCGAGGACATCGCCACCCTGCGGGGTCTGTGGGACACCGACTTCGTCGGTGACGTCGCCGAGGGCGGCGACGAGACCCTCGAACCGCTGAAGATCGGCTTCACCGGGGAGTACTTCTTCGTCGTCGACGGTCACCGCCGTCTCAGCGCCGCCCTGCAGAACGGGTTCTCCCTGGTTCCCGCCCAGTTGGTCGCCGAGGTCGACGAGCCGGTCGTGGGTGGGATGACCGCGATCGACTACTTCGCGGCCCAGGTGCGCCCCGGGCTGATCTACGACTGGGAGGCGGCACACAAGATCCACCTGCCGCTGCCCGAGCCGGCGCTGCTCCGTGGTGACGCGGTGCTCGCCGGGGACCCGGGCGCCAGCGTCTGAACCCGGCGTGAGGCCGGGCCGACGCGCGGGGTACGCGCACCGGCCCGGCCACCGAGTAGCTCGGTCGATCGCTGGTGCGGCTCAGCCGAGGACGACGCCCGAGGCGCCGACGCCTGCCATGCCGGAGAAGATGTCCTCGTAGTAGAACCGCCAGGCGCAGACCCGGCCGGTGGGCCGGTAACCGGTACAGTCCGTCGACGTGTTGGTGTCGTCGATTGCGGTGTTGGTGCCGGTCGCCCACACCTGGAGCGTGTTCGCCGCGTTCACGATCTCCACCGGGCCGCCGCTGTCACCCTGACCGACGGCGTTGGTGTGGGTGGTGTTCTCGGCCTGGACCTGCCCACAGACCTGGCCGAAGTCGCGCACGTTGATGCAGAGGTTGCGGGCCTTCACCTGGATCGAGCAGCGGGTGCCGGAGTACGCGCCGGAGGTGCACACCCAGTTGCCGACCTGGCTGGCCGACGCGCCGATCACCTGGTTGCTGAACTCACTGACCACGTTGCCGTTCGCGTCGGTGCTGTTGTTGAAGACGCGGCCTCCCGAGGCGCCGGACAGCAGCAGGGTGTCCGTGCCGGCGTTGCGGGTGCCGACGATGCCCATCGACTGCCCGGTCGGGTCGGTCGCGGCGTTGTTGATGTTGCCGCAGTGTGCGGCGGAGAGGATCCGGGCGGACCCGCCCTGGAAGACCCCGAACCCGGTCGAGCAGCCGCCGCCGGTGGTGGCGTTGCGCCAGGCTGCGCCGCCCCACCACGGCGCGGTGTCGTCCCACCGGGTCGCGGGCGCGGCGGCGACCCTGGTCTGCACTGTCACCGGCACGCCGGCCAGGGCCGTCGCGCCGAGCAGCCCGTCCTGCGTGCCGACGAGAAGGCCGGCGCCGTCGGCCCGCGGCCCGACCGTGGTGATCTCGTTGCCGGCCCTGGCCCGCAGCCGATCGGCCGCGGCAAGGAGTTCCCGCTGCGAGTACGCGGCCGGCAGCACCTGGGTGGCGACGATGGCCCGGGCGTTGGCCACCAGGTTGGCCGGCGGTTGGCCCTTCCAGTAGACCTGGAGGTGGTGGGTGGTGGGGTCGGCGACGATGCCGGCGAAGCCGGAGGCGGCGCTGCGCTGCGCCGCGTTGGTGATCTGGGCGGCGGCGGTGTTCATGCGCTGCTGCACCCGGAGCAGTTCCGACCAGGAGGCGAAGCCGCCGGGGACCGGTGTGCTGTCGACGAAGGATCCGGTGGTGGGAGCCTTGCCGCCCGGGGCGGCGGCGGCCGGGGCGGCGGTCACGCCGGCGGCGAGCAGCGTGAGACCGATGGCGGTGACGGCGACGCGACGCAGCATCGACACGGGGCGTCGGGTGGTCTGGTGTGGACGGATCATGGGTACCTCTTCCCCCAGGGAACGTGGAGCGGGCCGGGCCCGCACCAGGACGGTCGCAGGGGCGTCCGCCGGGTGCCGCGGATCCTGGACGGGGCTGGACACCGTTGGACGGCGTCGGACTGGTGACGGTCCGCAGTGGAACTGTCAAACATTGGCACCTGTCTATCGAGTCGCGAGGGGCCGGAATTACCCTGCCCGTGCGCATCCGGGGGGGCCGGATGGCCGGGGCGGGGGCCGCATGTCCGACCAGTGGGTACCTTCCGACACTCGTCAGACGTCACACGGGTCGCCCCACGCGTTCGAGGTGGCCGGCGCGGGTGCCGAGGCGCAGACACTTCCCGAGCTGGCCGGACTGCTGCGCCAGCTGCGCCGCCGCGAGGCCCGGCAGCAGGGCGAGACGCTGCTGACGTACCGGCAGCTGGCCGCGAAGACCGGCTGGTCGCGCGGGATCATCGGGGAGTACTTCGCCGGCAACATCCTGCCGCCGCCGGAGCGGTTCGACGCCCTCATCCGACTGCTCGGGGCGACCCCCGCGGAACAGGGGGTGCTGGCCACCGCGCGGGACCGGGTCGAGGAGCGCCGTCGACGCCCGAACCGGGACCACGCGACCGCCGGGCGGGCTGTCGCTCGGGCCAGGGCCGCCGGGCCGCGCTCCGGCCCGCCGTCCCCCCGGTTCCCGGTGCCTCGCCAACTACCCCCGGCGCTGCCCGGGTTCGTCGGACGTGCGGCCCACCTCGCGCAGCTCGATGCCGGATGCGCCGGCGCCGCGGCGTCCGGGGACGACGGCAGGGCGTCGGTCACCGTCATGACGTTGTCCGGCACGGCCGGGGTCGGCAAGACGACCCTCGCCGTCACCTGGGCGCACCGGGTCGCCGATCGCTTCCCGGACGGCCAGCTCTACGTCGACCTGCGCGGGTTCGACTCCACCGGAACGGTGGTGACGCCCGCCGAGGCGGTTCGCGGTTTCCTGGAGGCCCTTGAGGTGCCGCCCGAACGCATCCCCACCCACCTGCCCGCGCAGGTGGGCCTCTACCGCAGCCTGCTCGCCGATCGTCGGATGCTGGTGCTGCTGGACAATGCCCGCGACGCCGACCAGATCCGGCCCCTGCTGGTCGGCAGCCCGCACTGCCTGGTCCTGGTCACCAGCCGCAACCGGCTCGCCGGCCTCATCACCGCCGAGGGCGCCCGGCCGATCGGTGTCGACCTGCTCAGCACCGCCGAGGCCTGGCAACTCCTGGCCCGCCGGCTCGGCACGGACCGGTTGGCGGCCGAACCGCAGGCGGTGGACGAGATCATCGAGCGGTGCGCCCGGCTGCCGCTGGCGCTTGCCGTGCTCGCCGCGAGGGGCGCCGAGAAGCCGACCTTCCCGCTGGCCGCCCTCGCTGCCGAACTGCGGGCGTCGCCGCGACCACTGGACTCGTTCGACGGCGGGGACGCCGGCGCCGACGTGCAGGCCGTCTTCTCCTGGTCGTACCGGAGCCTGACGCCGGAGGCGGCACGCCTGTTCCGGCTCTTCGGCTGCCATCCCGGACCGGACATCGGGTTCGCGGCGGCGGCCAGCCTCGCCGGGCTGCCCCGGGCCCGGGTGCCCCGACTGTTGGCGGAGCTGGCCCACGCGCACCTCGTCACCGAGCACGCTCCCGGCCGGTTCGGCGCGCACGACCTGCTCCGGGCGTACGCGGCCCAGCAGGTCGAACGTCTCGAACCGGCGCAGGTTCGGCGGGACGCGATCCGGCGTGGGCTGGACCACTACCTGCACACCGCGCACGCGGCGGCGCTGCTTCTGCAACCGGGGCGGGACCCGGTCACCCTCGCCGCCGCCGCGGCCGGTGTGGTGCCCGAGGAGATCGCCGACCTCAGCGAGGCGCTCGCCTGGTTCGGCGTCGAGTACCCGGTGCTGCTGGCGGCGGTCACCCACGCGGGGCGGGCCGGGTTCGACGGCCACGCCTGGCAGTTGGCCTGGACGCTGGTCGACTTCCTGCAACGCCGGGGGCGTTGGCCGGACCTGGCCGTGGCGCAGCGGAACGCCCTGGCCGGGGCGCAGCGGGCCGGCGATCGACCCGGGCAGGCGAACGCCCACCGGGACCTCGCCCGGGTGCTGTCCCGACTGGGTCGGGTGAACGAGGCGGCGAGGAACTACCGGCAGGCCCTGATGATCTTCGCGGAGCTGGGTGACCACACCGGGCAGGCGCGCACCCACCGGGCGTTCGGCGCGATGCTCGACGGGCTCGGCCGGCACGCCGAGTCGCTGGAGCAGAGCGAGCGCGCCCTGACGCTCTACCGGGCTGCCGGGCACGTCGCCGGGGAAGCCAGCGCCCGCAACGCGGTCGGGTGGGCGCACGCCCAGCTCGGCCAGTACGAGCCGGCGCTCGCGCACTGTCGGGAGGCGCTGGCGCTGCTGCGGACGACAGGTGACCGGCACGGTGAGGCGAACACCTGGGACAGCCTCGGCTTCATCCACGCCCGGCTGGGCGACCACGGGGCGGCGATCCGCTGTTTCCAGCGGGCGATCGGGCTGTACCGGCGGGTCAGTGACCGCTACGACGAGGCGGACACCCTCTCCCGGCTCGGTGGGAGCCGGCAGGCGGTGGGCGACGCGGAGGGTGCCGCACGTACCTGGCGCCGTGCCCTGGGCATCTTCGATGATCTCGGTCACCCGGACGCCGAGCGGGTGCGTGACCTGTTGGTCCGGTGTGCCCGCCGGTGACGCCGGGCACACCGGCGGTGGTTGGTCGAGGTGCGCCGCCCGGCGGGTGACCGGGCACTCCGTAGACTGGTACGGCACCGCTCGTCCGTCCAGAAGAAGGAGCCGTCCCGCGTGACCGTCCAGCCCATCCGTCTGTTTGGGGATCCGGTGCTGCGCACGCCGGCCGATCCGGTGGTCAGCTTCGATGCCGAGCTCCGTCGTCTCGTCGCCGACCTCACCGACACGATGCGTGAGCAGAACGGCGCCGGCCTGGCCGCGCCGCAACTCGGTGTGAGCCTGCGGGTGTTCACCTTCGACGTCGACGACGTCCTCGGGCACCTGATCAACCCGGTGCTGGAGTTCCCCGACGAGGAGGAACAGGACGGCCCCGAGGGCTGCCTGTCGATCCCCGGGCTCTACTTCGACACCAAGCGTCGGCAGAACGTCGTCGCCAAGGGCTTCACCTCGTTCGGCGACCCCATGCAGATCGTCGGCACCGGCCTGATGGCGCGCTGCGTGCAGCACGAGACCGACCACCTCGACGGGGTGCTCTTCCTGGACCGACTGGACCAGGAGGGCCGCAAGGAAGCCATGAAGGCGATCCGCCAGGCCGAGTGGTACGACGGGGCGGCCCCGCCCACCGTCAAGCTCAGCCCGCACATCAGCGACCCCTTCGGTCTGGGGCGCTGACCCGGATGCGCGTGATCTTCGCCGGTACGCCGGCCGTCGCCGTTGCGGCCCTGGCCGCCGTCGCCGCCTCCCGACACGAGCTGGTGGCCGTGGTCACCCGGCCCGACGCCCCCGCCGGGCGCGGAAGGGGTCTGGCCCGCTCCCCGGTGGGCGCGTGGGCCGACGAGCACGGCGTCGAGGTGCTCACTCCGACCCGTCCCCGTGACCCGGAGTTCCTCGACCGGCTGCGCGAGCTGGCGCCGGCCTGCGTGCCAGTGGTCGCGTACGGCGCGCTGGTGCCGCCGGCGGCCCTGGAGATCCCCGAGCACGGGTGGATCAACCTGCACTTCTCGCTGCTGCCCGCCTGGCGGGGTGCCGCGCCCGTGCAGCACGCCGTGCTGCACGGCGACGAGCTGACCGGGGCCAGCGTCTTCCAGTTGGAGGAGGGCCTGGACACCGGCCCGGTCTACGGCACGCTCACCGACGAGATCCGCGCCACCGACACCTCGGGTGACCTGCTGGGGCGGCTCGCCGACTCCGGCGCCGGTCTGCTGGTGGCGGTGCTCGACGCGATCGACGACGGCACCGCCCGCGCCGAGCCGCAGCCGGCCGCCGGGGTCTCGCTGGCGCCGAAGCTGACAGTCGACGACGCGCGGGTGCGCTGGAACGACCCGGCCTTCGCCGTGGATCGGCGGATCCGGGCCTGCACCCCCGCGCCCGGCGGCTGGACCACCTTCCGCGACGAGCGGGTGAAGCTCGGCCCGGTCGTCCCGGTGCCGGACGGCCCCGAGCTGAAGCCGGGGGAGCTGCTCGTGGAGAAGGCCCGTGTCCTGGCCGGCACGGCGACAGTGCCGGTGCGTCTCGGCGAGGTCCGGGCCGCGGGCAAGCGGGCCATGAACGCCACCGACTGGGCGCGCGGCGTCCGGGTCGGCACTGGAGAGGACTTCGCGTGACAGCCCCCGAGGGAACACGCCCGACGCGCTCCGGCCCGTCGACCGGCCGTAGCGGGGACCGCCGCCCGGTCCGACCACCGATGGACCGACCGCGCCGCGCCGCGTACGAGGCGGTGGCGGCGGTGCACCGGGACGACGCGTTCGCCAACCTGGTGCTACCCCTCATCCTGCGCGAGGAGGGGCTGTTCGGGCGGGACGCGGCCTTCGCCACCGAGCTGACCTACGGCACCCTGCGCCACCTGGGCACGTTGGACGCGATCCTGACCGACGCGGCCGGCCGGGACGTGGCCCGGATCGACCCGCCGGTACGCGACGCGCTGCGGCTCGGGGCGTACCAACTCCTGCACACCCGCGTGCCGGCGCACGCCGCGGTGTCGTCGACCGTCGACCTGGTCCGGTCGGTCGCACCCGGCGCCACCGGCTTCGCCAACGCGGTGCTGCGCGAGGTGTCCAGCCGTGACGCGGACGCCTGGGTGGCGAAGCTGGCCCCACCGATGGAGACCGACCCGGTGGGTCACCTCGCATTGGCGTACAGCCATCCGCAGTGGATCGTGCGGGCCTTCTCCGAGGCGCTCGACGGCGATCTGGGTGAGACGGAACGCCTCCTGATCGAGGACAACGAGCGCCCGCCGGTGCACCTCTGCGCCCGGCCGGGGCTGATCGACCCGATCGAGTTGGCCGACCAGGTCGGCGGTGCGCCGGGGGCGTTCTCGCCGTACGCCGTCTATCTGCCCGGCGGCGCGCCGGGCGACATCCCGGCGGTGGTCGACGGCCGTGCCCACGTGCAGGACGAGGGCTCCCAGTTGGTGGCCGCCGCGCTTGCCGCCGCACCGCTGGACGGGCCGGACGGGCGTTGGCTGGACCTGTGCGCCGGCCCGGGTGGCAAGGCCGGGCTGCTCGGCGCGCTGGCCGCGCAGCGGGGTGCCCGGGTGACAGCGGTCGAGGTGGCCGAGCACCGGGCCCGGCTGGTGTCGCTGGCGACCCGGGACCTGCCGGTGGCCGTACTGACGATGGACGGCCGTGAGGTCGGCGGCGACCCGAAGCTGCCGGAGCAGCACTTCGACAGGGTGCTCGTGGACGCGCCGTGCACGGGGCTGGGCTCGCTGCGTCGTCGGCCGGAGTCGCGCTGGCGTCGCCAGCCGTCCGACCTGCCGCCGCTGACCCGGTTGCAACGGGAGTTGCTCGGCGCGGCCCTGCGGGCGGTCCGCCCGGGTGGCCTGGTCGCCTACGTCACCTGCTCACCGCACACGGTTGAGACGCACGTGACGGTCACCGAGGCGGCGCGCCGTAGCGGGGTTGCGGTGGACTTCGTGGACGCCCGCCCGTTGCTGCCGGCCGGCATGCCCGGTCTCGGTGACGGGCCGACAGTGCAGCTCTGGCCGCACCGGCACGGCACCGACGCGATGTTCCTCGCCGTCCTGCGCCGAGGCTGATCCGATCCGCGCGTCCGGCCGGTCACCCGACCGGCCGGACGCTGTGGATCAGGTGACCGGGAGGCCCTTGGTGCCGGCGTTCTTCATCGAGCGGGTCAGGTTCCGGTCGGAGATCCAGAGGAAGCACTGGACGCCCCGGTTGCCGTTGCGCCACTCCTCCTCGTACGGCTGGTAGTAGATCGTCCCGGCCCGGAAGTCGAGCTGGGAGTTGTTCGGGACCTTGGCGTACGTGGCGATCTTCGTCTGGCAGGCCCGGTGGGTCCGCTTCACGCCGCGGGTGAACTCCGCGTAGCTGACGTCCGGGGCCTGCCAGATGCCGACGAACTCGGCGTGGTGCTTGGCCGTGCAGGAGGCCGGCACCATCTCCTCGATGTCGTCCTTGACCAACTTCGGGTTGAAGCAGCGGTACGCCAGCGGGGCCGCGCCGGACAGCGTGCCCCGGAGGCTGCCGGTGCGCAGGTCGACAGCCGTGTCGTCGATGCTGGCGATCTCGGTGACGTCGCAGCGGTACCAGCGGGCCCCGCCGGACCAGGCCTGCGGCGACGGCAGCACCACTGTCACGCCGAGCCGCCCGGAACGCCAGTCGGCGCCGACCGCCTTGTTCACCGCCGTGTCGCACCCGGCCTGCGCGGCCCGCATGCCCGCCGAACCGGGCGCTGGGGGCGTGCCGCCCTCCGCGCCCCGGCCGGTGAGGGTGCCGACGTGCATGGTTTCCACCCGGTGCGCCTCGGTGCACGCCGTCGGGTTGTAGCCGGTCAGGAAGCCGACCTGCTGGGAGCTGTGGTGGCAGACGTCGGCGGCGGGGACGAACTGCTGCGCCGCGACCGGCGCCGGCCAGTCGTCGACGAGGTCACTGTCGACCCCGACGGGTGCGCCGCATCCGGCCAGAGCCAGGACCAGTGCCCCGCCTGCGGCGAACGCCGCCAACCACCGTCGCATCCCGACCTCCCGCCGCTGGTGGCCTCCGACCGGACCCCGCCGGTAGGTAGCGCCACGGCGCAGCAGCATACGGCACCGATGCTCAGATCGCGGGCAGTCCCTCGGGGCCGGCGCCGCGCATCGAGCGGGCGAGTTTACGGTCGTCGCTCCACAGGAAACAGCGCACGCCACGGTCGCCCTCCTCCCACTCCCGCTGCGACGGGGGGTAGTAGATGGACCCGGCCCGGTACGGCAGCTCGCTGTTGTTGGGCACCGCCGCGTACTCGGCGATCAGCGCCATGCACCGGCGGTGCGCCTGCTCGGCGGACTTGGCGAACTCCGCCCAGCTCATGTCCCGCTCCTCGTAGACGCCCACGAACTCGGCGCGGTGCGGTTCGGTGCAGAGCACCGGCGCCATGTAGTTGAGGTTGTCGCCGATCAGCTTGGGGTCGAAGCAGCGGTGCGTCAGTGGCGAGTCGCCGATCAACGCGCCGCGCAGGCTGCCGGTGCGGTTCACCGGGCGGGTGTTGTCGATGCTGCCGGTCTCGCTGAGGTCGCAGCGGAACCAGCGGGCGCCGCCGGCCCAGGCGGGCGCCGACGGCAGCGCGAGGGAGAGCGCGAGTCGGGCCGTGTGCCAGTCGCCGCCGAGCACCTGCCGGGCCCGCTGGTCGCACTCGGCGCGAGCCGTGCGCAGCGCCGCCGATCCGGGTGCCGGTCGGGCCTCGGTCAGCGCGTCGGGCCCGACGAAGGTGCCGACGTGGATGGTCTCGGCCAGGTGGTTGCGGGCGCAGTCCACCGTCTCGTACGTGCTGGCCTGGACGACTGTGGCGATGCGTGGCAGGCAGGTGTCGGTGGCGGGGGTGAACGACTTCGGCACCCGCAGCGTCGGCCAGTCGTCGGTGAGATCACCGTCCGCGCCGCGCGCCGGCGCGCAGCCGGCCAGCAGCATCATGGTGACGCCGGCCAGCACCAGCGCTGGAAGCCACCGTCGCATCGTCCGCCCTCCCGGGAGCTGGCGGCCGGTCACCGCGCCCCGCGGCGAGACCCCGGCGGGCGTGCAGCCTACGGCACCGTCCCGGTTGGAGTGTCGTCGCGTTTCCGTCGATCGGCCAGTCGCTGTCGTCTGTTCGTCCGGATTCGGGGGTCCGGAGCGTCCAATTCTGCACCACTGGTCACTGCTGGATCACACCGCGTTCCCAAAGGTGGCGCGATGCGGGTGGCGGGTCGCCACGTTCGTACACTGGCCCGGTGACCGTACCGCCGCCGATCGTCGCGCCGAGCATCCTGGCCGCCGATTTCGCCCGCCTCGCCGAAGAAGTCCGTGCCGTCGAGGACGCCGCGGACTGGTTGCACGTCGACGTGATGGACAACCATTTCGTGCCGAACCTGACTATCGGGCTGCCCGTGGTGCAGAGCCTGCGGGCTGTCACGGCGATGCCCTTCGACGTGCACCTGATGATCGAGGACCCGCGCCGGTGGGCCCCCGGGTACGCCGACGCCGGGGCGTACAACGTCACCTTCCACGCGGAGGCGTCCGACGACCCGGTGGCCCTGGCCAAGGACCTGCGCTCGGCCGGCGCGAAGGCGGGCCTGGCCATCGACCGGGACACCCCGATCGAGCCCTACCTGGACCTGCTGCCCAGCTTCGACACCCTGCTGATCATGACGATCAAGGCGGGCTTCGGTGGGCAGCGGTTCCTTCCGCAGCTGCTCGACAAGGTGCGGACGGCCCGGCGGCACGTGTCGGCCGGGCACCTGGAGTTGCGCATCGAGGTCGACGGGGGAATCGCCGCCGACACCATCGAGCAGGCCGCCGCCGCTGGCGCCGACGCGTTCGTGGCCGGCACCGCCGTCTACGGTGCCGCCGACCCGGCGGAGGCGGTACGGCACCTGCGGGCACTGGCGGAACGCGCGGCTCCCGGGGCCTGAGGTGGAGCCCGAGGCCGATCGCAAGGACATCATTCTCGTCGTGGACGACGACGAGGACATCGCTCGTTTCGTCGAGTTCAACCTGCGGCTGCACGGCTTCGACGTGATCCACGCCAGCGACGGCCAGGAGGCGTTGGAGGTCATCGAGCGCCAGCGACCGGATCTCGCGGTGGTCGACCTCATGATGCCCCGCATCGACGGGCTGGAGCTGACCCGGCGGCTGCGCGCCGACCCGATGACCTCGGCCCTTCCGGTGATCATGTTGACGGCCAAGGGGATGACTGTCGACAAGGTGCACGGGCTCAGCGCCGGCGCGGACGACTACCTGGTCAAGCCGTTCGACACCGCCGAACTGGTCGCCCGGGTCTCGTCCACGCTGCGCCGCAACAAGGAGTTCCGGGAGGTCTCCCCGCTGACCGGGCTGCCCGGCAACAGCCGGATTCGCCGGGAGATCAGCGACCGGGTCCGGCAGGGCGTGGACTACGCGGTCGGCTACGTCGACATCGACCGGTTCAAGAGCGTC
This sequence comes from Micromonospora sp. NPDC005710, assembly GCF_040630995.1. NCBI lineage: Bacteria > Bacillati > Actinomycetota > Actinomycetes > Micromonosporales > Micromonosporaceae > Micromonospora > Micromonospora sp. NPDC005710. Next base: position 77,750 of record NZ_JBEXYP010000020.1, read on the forward strand.
AACGACAGGTACGGCTTCGTCCGTGGCGACGACTTCATCTCCGCGCTGGCCCGCAGCCTGCACCGGGCGGTGGTGGGCGTCGGGCTGCCACCGGCCTTCCTCGGCCACGTCGGCGGTGACGACTTCGTCATCGTCTGCGCCCCGGACCAGGTGCGCCCGCTGACCTCCCAGGCGGTGGTCGACTTCGAGAACGCCGCCGACACCCTCTACGACCCGACCGACCGGGAGCGCGGCTTCGTCGAGTTGAAGGACCGCCGTGGCAACATCCGGCGGGCGGCGCTGGTCACGCTCTCCATCGGGGTCTCCCTCTCCGACGCCGGCAAGCGGTTCTCCGACCCCCTGGAAGCGATCGCGATGGCGTCGGAGATGAAGACGGTGGCCAAGAGTCAGCCGGGTTCGTACGTGGCGGTGGACCGGCGTCGCGGTGTCACCTGAGCGTGATACGGCTGTGAAGTAGCTCGCCTAGATAGCGACGGAGCCGGATCGGCGTGTAAGACTTTCGGGGTACCCACCACGCGCTGGCGGGACTCGGTGAAATTCCGAACCGGCGGTGATCCACGGTCCAACCGTGGTCAGCCCGCGACCCGGACGGCTCTGTCGTCCGGTGGACCTGGTGAAAATCCGGGGCCGACGGTTGGGGGCGGTTCGTCCGCGCCCAGACAGTCCGGATGGGAGACAGCGCGCGGGACGGACGGGTCCGACCCGGCCGCTGGCGTCAGCGTGCCGTGCCGACCCCCCGGGGCGGCTCTGCCGTTCCCGGAATCCGCCACCGCCTGCCCGTGGCCCCATGGCCACCGCCTCCCTGACCGCCCGCGCGCGGACCGGCGAGTGAGAAGGCAGGGGCAGGGCGATGGCCAGCGTCTCCGTTGACGAGGCGATGCGGCGTGCGATCGAGCTGGCGGCGCGCGGCCTCGGCACCACCAGCCCCAATCCGGTGGTCGGGTGCGTGCTGCTCGACGAGGACGGCGAGGTCGTCGGCGAGGGCTTCCACGCGTACGCCGGCGGGCCGCACGCCGAGATCGTCGCCCTGGCGCAGGCCGGGCGGCGGGCCAAGGGCGGCACCGCTGTCGTCACTCTCGAACCGTGCGATCACACCGGCCGCACCGGCCCCTGTAGTTCCGCGCTCGTCCAGGCGGGGGTGGGCCGCGTGGTCATCGCCGTGCCCGACCCCAACCCGGTCGCCTCCGGGGGCGCCGCCACCCTGCGCGCCGCCGGGGTGCGGGTCGATCTGGGGGTACGCGGCGAGGAGGCCGAGGCCGGCAACGTCGCCTGGTTGACCTCGATGCGCCGGGGCTGGCCGTACGTGATCTGGAAGTACGCCGCCACGCTCGACGGGCGTTCCGCGGCGGCGGACGGCAGCAGCATGTGGATCACCTCGGAGGCGGCGCGGATGGACGTGCACGCCCTGCGCGGCACTGTCGACGCGGTGGTCGCCGGGGTGGGCACCGTCCTCGCCGACGACCCCCGGTTGACCGCCCGCAACCTGCGTGACGGCAGCCTGGCCATCCGGCAGCCGCTGCGGGTGGTGGTGGACAGTTCGGGGCGTACCCCGGCTGACGCCCTGGTCCGTGACGGCGCCGCGCGGACGTGGATCGCGACCGCCGACGAGGTCGGCGCGGACCCGGACGGCCGGGTCGACCTGCCGGCGCTGCTCGCGGCGCTGCACCAGCGCGGGATCCGCGCGGTGCTGCTGGAGGGCGGCCCGCGGCTGGCCGGCGCGTTCCTGCGGGCCGGTCTGGTCGACAAGATCGTCGGGTACGTCGCGCCGCGGTTGCTCGGCGCGGGGCCGACCGCTCTGGTCGACGCGGGAGTGACCACCATCGCTGAGGCCATCGATCTGGAGTTCGTCGACGTTACGCAGATCGGTCCAGATCTCCGGATCACCGCTTTGCCCCGTAAACGGGAGGGCTGACATGTTCACTGGCATTATCGAGGAATTGGGCGAGATCGTCCGAGTCACGCCGACGGCGGGTGATTCGGCGCTGCTCGGCGTACGTGGCCCGCTTGTCACGTCCGACGCCCGGCACGGCGACTCGATCGCCGTCAACGGTGTCTGCCTGACCGTGGTCGAGGTGGCCGACGGGGTCTTCACCGCCGACGTGATGGGGGAGACGCTGCGCCGCTCCGCGCTTGGCGCGCTGCGCCCCGGCGACCCGGTCAACCTGGAACGGGCCGCCGCACTCGGCAGCAGGCTCGGCGGGCACCTGGTGCAGGGCCACGTCGACGGCGTCGGTGAACTGATCTCCCGGGAGCCGGCCGAGCACTGGGAGACCGTCCGGTTCCGACTGCCCGCCGCCCTGTCCCGCTACGTGGTGGAGAAGGGCTCGATCACCATCGACGGCGTCTCGTTGACAGTGGCCTCCGTCGGCGCGGACGAGTTCGCCGTCGGGCTGATCCCGACCACGCTCAAGCTGACCACGCTCGGCGCGAAGGGCGTCGGGGACCCGGTGAACCTGGAGGTCGACGTGCTGGCCAAGTATGTGGAGCGGCTGCTCGGCGACCGGCTCACCGACGCCGACACCCGCGGTGTCGCCGCGAACCCGGGCGGGGTGGCCTGATGGGCCCGCTCAGTTGGCTGCTGGACGCCCAGGTGCAGGTCGCCGGTTCGCCGGTGCTGGCCCGGGAGATCGTCGGCAACGCGTTCGGGCTGGTCTCGGCGCTGCTCGGGCTGCGCCGGCTGGTCTGGGCGTGGCCGGTCGGCATGATCGGTAACGCGCTGCTGCTCACCGTCTTCCTCGGCGGGGTGTTCGCCACCCCGCAGGAGCACGACCTGTACGGGCAGGCCGGCCGCCAGGTGTTCTTCTTCGCGGTGAGCGTCTACGGCTGGTGGCGCTGGCAGCGCAACAGTCGTGCCGACGGCGGGCAGGCAGCGGTCGTTCCGCGCTGGGCCACCGGACGGGAACGTCTGATGCTGCTGGTGGCCGCCGTGATCGGCACCGCCGCGGCGTACCCGCTGCTCAAGGCACTGGGCTCGTGGGGCCCGCTGCCCGACGCCTGGATCCTCACCGGCAGTCTGCTGGCCACCTACGGCATGGCCCGCGGCTGGGTGGAGTTCTGGCTGCTCTGGATCGCTGTCGACGCGGTCGGCGTGCCGCTGCTGCTGCGCGGTGGTTTCTACCCGTCGGCAGTCATGTACCTGATCTACGGCGCCCTCTGCGTCTGGGGCTTCGCCGCCTGGTGGCGCACCTCCCGCGCCACCCGACCGGTGCCCGTCCGTCCCACCTACACGGAGGCCGTCGCATGAGCGAGCACAGCGTGACCAGCTTTGGGGACATCGAGCAGGCGATCGCGGACATCGCGGCCGGCCGCCCGGTCGTGGTCGTCGACGACGCGGACCGGGAGAACGAGGGCGACCTGATCTTCGCGGCCGAGTTGGCCACGCCGGAGCTGATGGCCTTCATGGTGCGCTACACCTCCGGCTACGTCTGCGTGGCGCTCACCGAGAGCGAGGCCGACCGGCTCGACCTGCCGCCGATGCACCACACCAACCAGGACCGGCGTGGCACCGCGTACACGGTGACGGTGGACGCCCGCGAGGGGGTCGGCACCGGCATCTCGGCGGCCGACCGCGCGCACACCAGCCGACTGCTGGCCGGCGCGGCGACCGACGCGACCGATCTGGCCCGCCCCGGGCACGTGGTGCCGCTGCGCGCCCGTGAGGGCGGGGTCCTGCGCCGGCCGGGGCACACCGAGGCGGGGATCGACCTGACCCGGCTGGCCGGGCTGCGTCCGGCCGGCGTGCTCTGCGAGCTGGTCAACGACGACGGCACCATGATGCGCCTGCCGGACCTGGAGAAGTTCTCCGCCGAACACGGCCTCATGCTTGTCACGATCGCCGACCTGATCGCCTACCGGCGGCGTACCGAGAAGCAGGTCGAGCTGGTCGCCGACGCCCGGATGCCGACGAAGCACGGGGTGTTCCGGGCGCTCGGCTACCGGGCCGAGCACGACCCGGCCGAACACGTCGCGATGGTGCTCGGTGACCTCGGTGACGGCCAGGACGTGCTGGTCCGGGTGCACTCCGAGTGCCTGACCGGAGACGTGTTCGGCTCGCTGCGCTGCGACTGCGGGCCGCAGCTCGACGCCGCCCTCGCCCGGGTCGGCCAGGAGGGCCGGGGCGTGGTGCTCTACGTCCGTGGGCACGAGGGGCGGGGCATCGGCCTGCTGCACAAGCTCCAGGCGTACCAGTTGCAGGACCTCGGCCGCGACACCGTCGACGCCAACCTCGACCTGGGCCTGCCGGCCGACGCCCGCGACTACGGCACCGGCGCGCAGATCCTCTACGACCTGGGCGTGCGTTCGATGCGGCTGCTGACGAACAACCCGGCCAAGCGGGCCGGGCTGGAGGGCTACGGGTTGACGATCACCGGCCGCGAGGGGCTGCCGGCCGGCGCACACCCGGAGAACATGCGCTACCTGCGCACCAAGCGGGACCGCATGGGTCACCTGCTGGACGAGTTGGACGAGGTGTCCGAGGCGCCGCTGGGGCGTCCGGTCGCCAACGACGAGATCGGAGCATGACGATGGCGGGTTTCGGTGAGCCGGGAGTCGAGGCGGTCGACGCTGCGGGGCTGACCGTCGGGGTCGTTGCCGCCCGCTGGCACGGCGAGCTGACCGACCACATGCTGGAGCGTGCGGTGGCCGCCGCCGAGGCGTGCGGCGCGCGTGCCGTGGTCGCCCGGGTCGCCGGGTCCGTCGAGCTGCCGGTGGTCGCGCAGGCCCTCGCCCGCCGCTGCGACGTGGTTGTCGCTCTCGGCGTGGTGGTCCGTGGGTCCACCGCCCACTTCGACTACGTCTGCCGCTCGGTCACCGACGGGCTGACCCGGGTGGCACTGGACGAGGGCAAGCCGGTGGCGCACGGGGTGTTGACGGTGGAGACCATCGAGCAGGCCCGCGACCGGGCCGGTCTGCCCGGCTCGGCGGAGGACAAGGGCTGGTCGGCCACCGTCGCGGCGCTCGACGCCGCGCTGGCCGTACGAACCGTGGCGGCGGGCAACGCCCAGCGGGTCGGCTTCAGCGGCTGACGCCTGCGCCGACGCGTGCTCAGAGCCGACCGGCCTCGATGATCCGATGCAGGAACTGCCGGGTACGAGGCTGCGTCGGCTCGCCGAGCACCTGCTCGGGCGGGCCGCTCTCGACGACCCGCCCGGCGTCGAGGAAGCACACCTCGTCGGCGACCTCCCGGGCGAAGCCCATCTCGTGGGTGGCCAGCACCATCGTCATCCCGTCGGTCTTCAGGTCGCGGATCATCGTCAGCACCTCGCCGACCAGCTCCGGGTCCAGCGCGGAGGTGACCTCGTCCAGAAGCATCAGTCGGGGTGAGTTCGCCAGCGCCCGGACGATCGCCACCCGCTGCTGCTGCCCGCCGGAGAGCCGGTCCGGGTAGGCGTCCGCCTTGGCCCCCAACCCCACCCGGTCGAGCAGCTCCCGGGCCTGGGCCTCCGCCTCCGCCCGACCCCGCCGGTGTACGCGGCGCGGCGCGAGGGTGATGTTGTCCAGCACGCTCAGGTGCGGAAAGAGGTTGTACGCCTGGAACACCATGCCGATCCGCCGCCGGACCCGGTCCGGGTCCACCCGGGGATCGGAGATGTCCTCCCCGTCCAACTCGATGGTGCCGTCGTCGATGTCGTCCAGCAGGTTGACGCAGCGCAGCAGTGTCGACTTGCCCGACCCGGACGCGCCGATCAGGGCCACCACCTGGTGCTCGGCGACGGTCAGGTCGAGCTGGTCGAGCACCACGTGCCCGCCGAACTCCTTGCGCAACCCCCGACACCGCAACAACGCCATGGCTCAACCTCCGGACTGTCGGCGGGCCGCACGCAGCGTCACCCAGTCGGTGACCGCGATGAGGGGGATCGCGAGCAGCACGAACAGCACCCCCGCCACGACGTACGGCGTGTAGTTGAAGGTCTGGGCGGTGGCGATCTGGGCGGCGCGAACCGCGTCGATCGGCCCGGCCAGCGAGACCAGCCCGACGTCCTTCTGCAACGCCACCACGTCGTTGAGCAGGGGAGGCGCCACCCGTCGGACGGCCTGCGGCAGCACCACGTGCCGCATCGTCTGCCGGTAGGTCAGGCCCAACGAGCGGGCCGCGGCGAGCTGGCTGGAGTGCACCGACTCGATGCCGGCCCGGAACACCTCGGCCAGGTAGCCGCCGTAGGTGAGGACCAGCGCGACACCACCCAGCACCAGCACCGGCGGCATGCCCTGCAACCGCAGCCCCGGCACGCCGAGGGTGAGCAGGTACAGCACGATGATCAGCGGGAGGCCCCGGAAGGTGTAGGTGTAGCCGGCGGCCAGCGCGCGGACCGGGAAGAAGACCGGCCCGCGCAGCGTCCGCAGCACGGCGATCACCAGCCCGAGCAGCAGCGCGCCGACCGCACAGCAGACCAGCAGCCGTACGTTGAGCCAGAGCCCGCTCAGCACCGCCGGCAGCGCGTCGCGGGCGATCCCCGGATCCAGGAACGACAGTCGGACCCGGTCCCAGCCCGGCGCCCCGGTCACCGCGATCACCAGCAGCGTGCCGAGCGCCGCCGTCGAGCACGCCGCGACCAGCACGCTGTAGACGGTCTGCCGACGCCGGTACGCCGAGCGCCGCAACTGCGCCTCCGACGGCACATGATCCAGAAGCGTCACCGCAGCTCGGCCGCCCCCGCCACCTGCGCGAGCCACTTCTGCTCCAACTCCTTGAGCGTGCCGGCCGTGGCGAGTTGACCGACCGCCCCGCTCACGCAGGCGGTCAGTGGGGAGTTCTTGTCCAGCAGCAGACCGAACGCCTCGGGCGTACCGACCTGCGGCACCTGCCCGACGATCACCGCGTCGGTGATCTCCGCGCCGGTGATGTAGAAGGCCGTCGGAAGATCCACCAGGAGGCCGTCCAACTGCCCGTTCTGCAGGGCCTTCTTGGCGTCGTCGTTGCTGTTGTAGACCTGCGGCTTGGCGGACGGCTTGATCACATCGGTGATCGCCTGGTAGCTGGTGGTGCCGACCTGCGCACCGAGCCGGGCGTCCCGCAGTTCGGCCAACGACTTCCGGCCGGCGATCTTCGACGACTTCAACGCGATGACCGTCTGCCGCACCAGGTAGTACGGCGCGGAGAAGTCGACAGCCTGCTTGCGCTCCTCGGTGATGGAGAACTGGTTGATGTCGAAGTCGAAGGCCTTCGGCCCCGGCGCGATGGCGGTGTCGAACTTGACCCGCGTCCAGGTGACGTCGGCGCGCGCGTAACCGAGCTTCTCCGCCACCGCGTACGCGACGGCGGACTCGAAGCCCTCACCGCTGTCCGGCTTGTCCTTGGCGAACCACGGCTCGTACGCGGGCTGGTCGGTGGCGACTGTCAACGTGCCCGGCGTACGCGTGGGCAGGCTGTCCTTGGCGCAGGACGTCGCCGCCGTGACGGTGGGAGTGGGTTTCTCGTCCTGTGGCGCGCATCCGGCGGTCGCTACGACGACGGCGCCGGCGAAGGTGAGCGCGAGGAGACGTGAGCTGCTGGCCATGGCGGACAGCGTAGAGCTCCATGGGCATCGATCGACAATTGTCCCACCATGTTGATAGGGAATTGTCCGCTTACTGGATTTCGGCGGACCCGGACGCGGGGCGCCGCCGAGGAGGCTGGAAGAATCGTTCCCCGTGAAGACGTTCGAGGAGTTGTTCGCCGAGCTGCAGGCCAAGGCCGCCGCCGGCACCCCGGGCTCGGGCACCGTCGCCGCGCTGGACAAGGGCGTGCACTTCATCGGCAAGAAGGTTGTCGAAGAGGCGGCCGAGTCGTGGATGGCCGCCGAGCACGAGGGGCCGGAGCGCACCGCCGAGGAGATCTCCCAGCTGCTCTACCAGGTCCAGGTGCTGATGCTCGCCAGTGGTCTCGAGCTCAAGGACGTCTACCGACATCTGTGAGTGCCCCCCACCCCGTTGATCGCCATCCGGATCGAAGGAGCACTCCGTCATGCTGCGTGTCGCCATCCCCAACAAGGGCACCCTGGCCGAACCGGCCGCCCAGATGCTGCGCGAGGCGGGCTACCGCCAGCGCACCGACCCCAAGGACCTCGTCTGCCGGGACGAGCCCAACGACGTCGAATTCTTCTACCTGCGCCCGAAGGACATCGCCACCTACGTCGGCTCCGGTGACCTCGACCTCGGCATCACCGGCCGGGACCTGCTCATCGACTCGGCCGCGCCGGCCGAGGAGGTCGTCGACCTCGCCTTCGGCCGGGCCACCTTCCGCTTCGCCGCCCGCCCCGACGACATCGACTCCGTCCAGGAGTTGGGCGGCCACCGGATCGCCACCGCGTACCCGGGACTGGTCGAGCGGCACCTCGGTGAGGTGGGGGTCAAGGCCGACGTGATCCGCCTCGACGGTGCCGTTGAGAACGCCGTACGCCTCGGGGTCGCCGACGTGATCGCGGACGTGGTCGAGACCGGCGCCACCCTGCGCCAGGCGGGCCTGGTGGTATTCGGTGAGCCGCTGCTGCGCTCCTCGGCGGTGCTGGTCCGGCGCGCCGGCGCGCCCGCGCAGCCGCAGGCCGAGCAGTTGCTGCGCCGCCTGCACGGTGTGCTGGTGGCCCGCCGCTACGTGATGCTCGCCTACGACGTGCCGGCCGGTCTGCTGGACCGGGCCAGTGGTCTCACTCCGGGCATCGAGTCGCCGACCGTGTCGCCGCTGCACCGCGAGGGCTGGGTGGCGGTGCAGGCCATGGTGCTCCGCGACGACGTGCACCGCATCATGGACGAGCTGTACGAGCTGGGAGCCCGCGCCATCCTCGTCACCAACATCCACGCCTGCCGCCTCTGACCGTCAACGGCCCAGCCCAACGGACACCCCCGTTGGGCTGGAGCCGTCGCCGAAAAAGTGCGCCCGACAGAACCGTGGCGTCAGGTGCAATGCCGCCCGTCAACCGGCGCCGCCCTCGCCGATCATGGAGTTGTGGTGGGCAACAAAGCGCCCACAAGACCCCAAACCAGGCACCACAACTCCATGATCGCCCAGCCCCAGCCCCAGCCCCAGCCCACCCCAGCCTCACCCTGCCCCGCCTCACCCAGCCCCGCTGACCCAGCCTCGTCGATCTTGCACTTTCGGTGCCGGCACAAGGGGCGCATCACCCCATATCGGCAACCGAAACTGCAAGATCGGCGCAAGGCTCTCGCTCGACAGCGGCCCGGGGGCGGGCCGGGGCCGGGGCCGGGGGCGGGGGGTGCGGCGGGGCGGGGGTGGGGCGGTGCGGCTCGGCGGGTGGTGCGCTTGGTGGGCGGGTGCGAGTGGCAGACTGGTGGGGTGAGTGAAACCGAGCTGGTCCGCCTGAAGCCCCGCCGCATCCGCGTGGTCTGCTGGTCGGCGGCGGTTGCCCTGGTGGTGGTGTTCGGTCTGGTCGCCACGTCGCTGAGCGGCCCGACCGGCGATGGTTACGGCAGCTTCCAGCGCGGCGACCAGATCGCCATGATCGGCCTGGGCATCTTCGGGGCGCTGGGCTTCCTACTGTTCACCCGCCCCCGGGTGGAGGCGGACGCGCGGAGCATCCGGGTGCGGAACGTCATCAGCTCCTACGAGCTGCCCTGGGAGGTTGTCCGGGGTGTCCGTTTCGACCGGGGCGCGCCGTGGGCCAGCCTGGAGCTGCACGACGACGACCTGCTGCCGATGGTCGCGTTGCAGGCCGCCGACAAGGAGTTGGCCGTCGACGGGGTCCGCGCGCTGCGCCGGCTCCACGAGGCCCACCAGGCCCGCCTCGCCGAACGCGCCGTCGGCCGCTGACCCGGCCGAACCGCCCCACCGCTGACCCGGCCGAACCGCCTGACCGCTGACCCGGCCGTGCTCCCCTCGCCCAGATCTGGACAACTTCCCTGTAACTGCTGCCTCCCGGCATGCTGAGGCAGCAGTTGCAGGGAAAGTGCGCGGATCTTGCCGCCCGCCGCCCGCCGCCCGCCGCCCGCCGCGCCGCCGCCCGCCGCCCGCCGCTTGGGGCGTGGCGGCCCGGGCGGTCACACCGGCGCCACGCCGCCACGCAGGTCGTGCCCGGTTTGGGGGTGGCCGGGGTGCCGGTGTACTGTTGTCGAGTCGACCAGGCTGTCTCCGCGTGCGAGCAGGCAGCCTTGAAAGCGGAGCGCCTGCTCCCACCCGAGTCGCCGCTACGGTGGCCGGGTCCGGTCACCGGTTCCGGGCATGTCCCGGCGCCGGATGCGCGATCCTTGTGATCGTGCTGACCGGTCGAGCGGGCCCTGGCATGCGCCGGGGCCTTCTGCTTTTCGGGTCGGTTCCCTCCTGGGAGCCGCAGGGGTCGGCGACAGAGCAGAAACGACTCGAGGAGGCCCCATCAGCGTCGAACCACGCGTGAACGAGCAGATCCGGGCACGTGAGGTCCGACTGGTCGGCCCAGAGGGTGAGCAGGTGGGCATCGTCCCGCTGGAGCGCGCTCTTCAGCTGGCTGCGGACGTCGATCTGGACCTGGTCGAGGTTGCGCCGATGGCGCGCCCGCCGGTGTGCAAGCTCATGGACTTCGGCAAGTTCAAGTATGAGAGCGCACTCAAGGCGCGCGAAGCGCGGCGTAATCAGCAGCAGACCGTCATCAAGGAAATGAAGCTTCGGCCGAAGATCGACCCGCACGACTACGAGACCAAGAAGGGTCACGTGGTGCGGTTCCTCAAGGCGGGCGACAAGGTCAAGGTGACGATCATGTTCCGCGGTCGCGAGCAGAGCCGCCCGGAGCTGGGTTACCGGCTCCTGCGCCGGCTCGAGTCCGAGATCACGGAACTGGGATACGTCGAGGCCGCTCCGAAGCAGGATGGCCGAAACATGATCATGGTTCTCGCCCCGCATCGGGCCGTCAAGGCCTCCGCGGTCGCCGCCACGGCGTCTCGCGGCGGACCTCGGGACCGGGCCGGGGACGAGTCCGCCGCTCCGGAAGCCGATGAGACCGCGGCGGTCAGCGAGACCGCAGCAGCCGGTGACACCGGCCTCGCCGCCGACACCAGCGGCGAGTAACAGGGGAGAGACGTTCCACATGCCGAAGATGAAGAGCCACACGGGTATGGGTAAGCGGGTCAAGGTGACCGGCAAGGGCAAGATCGTTGCCCAGCAGGCCGGCCTCCGCCACAACCTGGAGAAGAAGCCCTCCACCCAGACCCGCCGGCTGACCGGCACGGTCGTGCTGGCCAAGGCCGACGTCAAGCGCATCAAGAAGCTGCTCGGCCGCTGACGCGCGCCACCTTCACTAATTAGGAGTTGAGATGGCACGCGTCAAGCGGGCTGTAAACGCCCAGAAGAAGCGTCGTACCCTGCTGGAGTCCGCGAGTGGTTACCGCGGTCAGCGCTCCCGCCTGTACCGCAAGGCCAAGGAGCAGGTGCTGCACTCGATGCAGTACGCCTACCGGGACCGTCGCGACCGCAAGGGCGACTTCCGGCAGCTGTGGATTCAGCGGATCAACGCGGGCGCCCGGGCCAACGGGATGACCTACAACCGCATGATCCAGGGCCTGCGTCTGGCCGGCATCGAGGTCGACCGCAAGATCCTGGCCGACATGGCTGTCAACGACGCCGCCTCGTTCGCGGCGATCGTGGAGCTGGCCCGGGCCGCGGTCACGGCTGAGGGCACCGGTGGCGCGGCGGCTCAGGCCGCCTGATCCCCACGCACCAGAGCGAGGCGTCTCCCGTGTCGGCACCGCCGTCCGGGGGGCGCCTCGATCGTGTCGGAGGAATGCACACCATGGCCTTCACCCCCCGTACCCCAAGGGTTGTCGCCGCCCGCCGCCTGCAACGCCGCCGGGACCGCGACGCCACCGGTCGTTTCCTGGCGGAGGGCCCGCAGGCGGTCCGCGAGGCCCTCGCGCGACCGGGGGTGGTCACCGAGCTTTTCGGTACGACCACAGCGCTCGACAGGTATCCGGAGTTGGCCGCCGCGGCGGCCCGCGCCGACGTGCCGGTTTCCGAGGTGACCGACGACGCCGTCGCGGCGCTTGCCGAGACCGTCGCCCCGCAGGGGCTGGTGGCTGTCTGCCGGCACCTGGACGTGTCGTTGGAGCAGGCCCTCGCGGGTGCGCCCCGGCTGGTGGCGGTGCTCGCCGAGATCCGTGACCCGGGCAACGCCGGCACCGTGCTGCGTACCGCCGACGCGGCCGGCGCGGGTGCTGTGGTGTTCGCCGGGGACGCCGTCGACCCGTACAACGGCAAGTGTGTGCGGGCCTCGGCCGGCAGCCTCTTCCACGTCGACGTGGTGCGCGCCCCCGACCCGGTCGCTGTGGTCGAGGCGCTGCGGGCCGCCGGGCTTTCGATCTTCGCCACGACGGGGTACGGCGACGACGACCTGGACGACCTGACCGACTACGGGCGGCTCGTCGGGCCCACCGCCTGGTTGTTCGGCTCGGAGGCGCACGGGCTGCCCGAGGAGTTGACCGCAGCCGCCGACGCCACGGTGCGGGTGCCGTTGTACGGGCGCGCGGAGAGCCTGAACCTGGCTGCCGCCGCGGCGGTCTGCCTGTACGCTTCAGCGAGAGCACAGCGCTGAGGGTGACGCCCGCGGCGCGCTGACAGCAGGGGAGAGCGTCCGTCCATGAACGCGACACGGCGTTCGTTTAGCCAGCCCGCCGGTGTCGGCGGGCGGCGGGCCTGACCTGCTCCCTGCACAACTCCTACCGGCGGGCTGCGGCAGCGCCGCGCTTCCGTAGACTCGCCTAGCCGCCCCGGTGAGGGCTGGCGCCGCCGTGAGGGAGTGCCCGTACGCCATGAGCTACCGCAACGATCCGTACGACCCGAAGCAGGTCGCCCTGCTCGATCCCGCCGCCCTGGCCGAGGCCGTCGCGGACGCCACGAAGGCGTTCGAGGCCGCCGCCGACCCGGACGCGCTCACCGCGCTGCGCTCGGTGCACCTGGGTGACCGGTCACCGGTCTCCCTCGCGCGCCGGGAGATCGGCGCGCTGCCGCCGGCCGCGAAGTCCGACGCGGGCAAGCGGGTGAACGAGGCCCGCCGGGCGATCGAGTCCGCGTACGCCGAGCGCGCCGAGGTGGTGGAGCGCGAGCAGGCCGAGCGGGTGCTCGTCGAGGAGCGGGTGGACGTCACACTGCCCTACGACAGGCGTCCGCGGGGCGCCCGGCACCCGTTGAGCACGCTGATGGAGTCGATCAGCGACCTCTTCGTCGGGATGGGCTACGAGGTGGCCGAGGGGCCCGAGGTCGACCTGGAGTGGGTCAACTTCGACGCGTTGAACATCCCCGCCGACCACCCGGCGCGCGGGTTGATGGACACGTTCCACATCGCATCTGCCGATGGCTCCGCGGGCTCGGGCCTTGTCCTACGAACGCACACGTCGACGGTGCAGACCCGCACGATGCTCAGCCGCAAGCCGCCGATCTACGTGATCGTGCCGGGCCGCGTCTACCGCACCGACGAGATCGACGCCACCCACAGCCCGGTGTTCCACCAGGCCGAGGGTCTGGTGGTCGACAAGGGCATCACGATGGCGCACCTGCGGGGCACACTGGACCACTTCGCCCGGGCGATGTTCGGCCCGGAGGCGAAGACCCGCTGGCGGCCGCACTACTTCCCGTTCACCGAGCCGTCGGCGGAGTTCGACGTGTGGTTCCCGGAGCACCGGGACGGCCCACAGTGGGTCGAGTGGGGTGGCTGCGGCATGGTCAACCCTCGGGTGCTGCGCGCGTGCGGGGTCGACCCGGAGGTCTACTCCGGATTCGCCTTCGGCATGGGCATCGACCGGACCCTGATGATCCGGCACGGGGTCAGCGACATCCGCCATCTCTTCGAGGGCGACGTGCGGTTCAGCCGCGCGCTCGGGACCGGGGCGTAGGCGATGCGGGTACGAGACACGGGAACGGTGGTCTGAAGTCATGCGAGTTTCTGTCAGTTGGCTGCGGGAGTACGTCGACCTTCCCGCCGACCTTCCCACCGGCGACCTGGAGCAGGCCCTCGTCGACCTCGGCATCGAGGTCGACTCCGTGGTGGACCTCGCCGAGACCGTCACCGGCCAGCTCGTCGTCGGTGAGGTCCGTGAGATCGAGGAGCTCACCGGCTTCAAGAAGCCGATCCGGTTCTGCCGGGTCGACGTGGGTGCCGCCAACGGCACCGGGGAGCCGCAGGAGATCGTCTGCGGGGCCCGCAACTTCGCCCCTGGTGACCGGGTGGTGGTGATCCTGCCCGGCGGCGTGCTGCCCGGCGGCTTCGCCATCGGCGCCCGCAAGACGTACGGGCACAACTCGGCGGGCATGATCTGCTCGGCGAAGGAGCTGGGCCTGGGCGACGACCACTCCGGCATCATCGTGCTGGGTCCGGACGTGACGGCGAAGCCCGGCGACGACGCGCGTCCGGTGGTCGGCCTCGACGACGTCGTCTTCGATCTGGAGATCACCCCGGACCGGGGGTACGCGCTGAGTCTGCGCGGCCTGGCCCGGGAGTTGTCGCACGCGTTCGACCTGCCGCTGCGTGACCCGGCCGCGGCGCCCGCTCCGGGCGGTACCGAGACACCCGCGTACCCGGTGGAGGTCCGTGACACTGTCGGCTGCGACCGGTTCACGGCCCGCCTGGTCCGTGGGGTCGACCCGAGCGCGCCCACGCCGTCGTGGATGGCCCAGCGGCTCGTCACCGCGGGCATCCGCAGCATCTCGCTGCCCGTCGACATCACGAACTACGTGATGCTGGAGCTGGGCCAGCCGATGCACGCGTTCGACGCCGACCGGATCGCCGGGCCGCTCGTGGTCCGCCGCGCCGAGGCGGGGGAGAAGCTGACCACCCTCGACGGCGTCAAGCGGGTGCTCACCGCCGACGACATGGTCATCTGCGACGACAGCGGTCCGATCTCCCTCGCCGCGGTGATGGGCGGCGAGACCAGCGAGGTCGTTGCCGGCACCACGAACGTGCTCTTCGAGGCGGCGCACTGGGATCCGGCGATGGTCGGGCGCACCGCCCGCCGGCACAAGTTGTTCAGCGAGGCCGCGAAGCGCTGGGAGCGGGGCGTCGACCCGGCCGTGGCGCTCGTCGCTCTGGAGCGTGCCGTGCGGCTGCTCACCGAGCACGGCGGGGGCACGCCGAGCGCGGAGATCCTGGACATCGACCACGTCCGGCCGCGTACCCCGATCAGTCTCCCGGCGGACCTGCCGACCCGGCGGATCGGCGTCGAGTACCCGCCGGCACGGGTGGTCGCCCTGCTGGAGCGGGTCGGCTGCACTGTGGCACAGGGCGCGGACCGGTTGTCCGAGGACCCGGGCGCCGTCGGCGTGGCCAGCGGCGTCGGGGCGGTGCTCAGCGTCACCCCGCCGACCTGGCGGCCCGACCTGACCGACCCGGCCGACCTGGTCGAGGAGGTGGTTCGCCTCGACGGGTACGACCGGGTGCCGTCGGTGCTGCCGACAGCGCCCCCGGGGCGCGGCCTGACCCTGCGTCAGCGTCGCCGCCGGGCCGTCGCCGACTCGCTCGCGGAGCGGGGGTACGTGGCGGTGCTCGCGCACCCGTTCGTGTCGCCGGAGTTGGCCGACCAGCTCGCCCTGCCGGCCGACGACAGTCGGCGGCCCGCGGTGCGGCTGGCCAACCCTCTGTCCGAGGAGGAGCCGTTGCTGCGGACCACGCTGCTCGGCCCGCTGCTCGGCGTCCTCAAGCGCAACCTCGGCCGGGGTCACCGCGACCTCGCCCTCTACGAGATCGGTGCGGTCTTCCACCCGCGCGTCGGCGCCGGTAGCCCGCCGGCGATGGGCGTGGACCGGCGCCCCACCGACGCCGAGTTCGCGGCCGCCGACGCGGTGGTGCCGGAGCAGCCGGTGCACGTCGCGGTGGTGCTCTCCGGCGACCTGGACCCGGCCGGTTGGTGGGGTGCGGGCCGACCTGCCGGCTGGGCGGACGCGATCGAGGCGGCCCGTGACGTGCTGGCCGCCGCCGGGATCCCCGACGAGCGGGTCGAGGTGCGCGCCACCGAGTACGCCCCGTGGCACCCGGGCCGCTGCGCCGAGCTGCGGGTCGACGGGGCTGTCGTCGGACATGCCGGCGAGCTGCACCCGGTGGTGGTCGCGACGCTGGAGCTGCCCCGCCGCACCAGCGCCATGGAGCTGAACCTCGACGCTCTGCCGCCGACCCCGGTGACGCCCGCGCCGACCGTCTCCGGCTTCCCGCCGGCGCTCATCGACGTGGCGCTGGTGGTGGACGACTCGGTGCCGGCCGAGCAGGTCCGCCGGGCACTGGAGGCAGGCGCCGGTGAGCTGCTGGAGGACGTGCGGTTGTTCGACGTGTACTCCGGCGCGCAGCTCGGCGAGGGCCGGCGGTCGCTGGCGTACAAGCTGACGTTCCGGGCACCGGACCGGACGCTCACCGTCGAGGAGGCGGTCGCGGCACGGGACGCGGCGGTCGCGGTCGCCGCGGAGCGCCTCGGCGCCACCCTGCGCGGCGCCTGAGCGATGCCGGTGCTGGGATGGTTCGCGGTGGCCGCCGTAGTCGCGGTGGCCACCGCCGGCCTGCTCTGGGCCCGTCGGCACCTGTTGTTGGTAGCGGTGGTGGGGCGCAGCATGGAGCCGACGCTGCGCTCCGGTGACCGGGTGCTGGCCCGGCGGGTGCCACTGGCCCGGGTGCGCCCCGGCGACGTGGTCGTGGTGGTGGCCCCGGCCAGGATGACCGCCGGGCGCCCCACCCGCCCCGACGTGGCGGGCGACCCCGGTCTGCTGATCAAGCGCGCCTACGCGGTGCCGGGCGACCCGGTGCCGGTGGACCGGGTGCCGCTGCTGCGCCAGGGCGGCGAGCGAAACGTGCCGGCCGGCCGGCTGGTGGTGCTCGGCGACAACCCGTCCCAGAGCTACGACTCCCGCGAGTGCGGCTACATCCCGGAGCCGGATCTGCTCGGGGTGGTCGTACGACCGCGACTGCGCGCGAACTGACCGTCGGCCCGGTGGCGCACAGGACGGCGTGCCGTCCGACCCGGGGGCCGGACGACACACCGTCACCGCCTCAGCAGAGAGCGGACATCGTGCTCGCACCCGCGCTGCAGTAGTAACCGCAGCTCCCGCAGGTCGTCTTGCAGGCGCCGTTCGTGCTGCACCGCTTGAAGTAGCACGTCCCACACAGCGCGCAGTACGGGTCCGGCGGACAGCCGGCAGCGGCCGTCACCTTCGGTACGAACACGCCGAGCATCCGCTCGCCCAGGTTCTCCAGTCGACGGAACATTCGTTCACCTCCTCCTGATGCTGATCGTTGCCGGGACGCTACGGCGGCTCGATACACCGCCGGTACAGCCGAGGTCGACGCCGATCGCTGTCGATGTATCAGCGATGTATCCGCCGCTCCTAGCGTGGGACTCCCAGCGACGGAGGTGGGTACGGATGCGAGCCCTGGAACTGACCGCACGGCTACTGCTGGCCCTGGTGTTCCTCGCCGCGGTCATCGGCAAGCTGCGCACCCGGGCGGGTTGGGCCGCGTTCGTGGCGTCGGTCGGGCAGTTCGGTGTGCCAACCCGCTGGACCGGGCCGGCCGCCCGCGTCGCCGTGGCCGCCGAGGCGGCAGTGGTGGTGCTGCTCGCCGTCTCCCGGACGGTGCCCGCCGGGCTGGTCCTCGCCGTCGGGCTGCTCGGTGTGCTCACCGCCGCGATGGTCGGGGCGCTGCGCCGAGGTGCCCGGCCGGCCTGCCGCTGCTTCGGCGCCGCCGACGCGCCCATCGGGGCCCGGCACGTCGGTCGCAACCTCGCGCTCCTGACGGTGGCGCTGCTCGGCCTGCTCGGCTGGGCCACCGCCGCCGGGCCGCCGCCGTCCGCCTCCGCCGTTCTGGTCGCCGTCGGCGTCGCGGTCCCCCTCGCCGCCGTGGTGATCCGCCTCGACGACCTGGTCGCCCTCTTCGCCCCCACCTCGTCCCGGCCGACCCGCCCGGTCGGCCGGCACTGACCCCGGATCGAATCCCCGCACCCGAAGGAGCCCTCCATGGCGCTGTTGACCGTCGCCGTCGTCCTCGTCGCCGCTCTCGGCCTGCTCAACCTGGTCCTGCTGCTCGGTGTGATCCGTCGGCTGCGCGAGCACTCCGACCTGCTCGGCGACCACCAGAGCCAACCGCCGGCGGTGATGTTGGAGGTCGGCTCGATCCCCGGCGACTTCATGTCGACCACAGTGGAGGGACGGGTGTTCTCGCGGGCCGATCTGCCGCCGATGACGCTCGTCGCGTTCCTCTCGCCGACGTGTGAGCACTGCGAGGAGCAGCTTCCGGTGCTCGTCGACCGGGCACGCACCATGCCGGGCGGTGCCGAGCACGTGTGGATCGTGGTGGTCGGCAAGGGCCCGGAGACCTCCGCGTACGCCGAGCAGTTCCTCGGCCTGGCGACCGTGTTCGTCGAGCCCGGCACCGGCGCTCTTCCGCTCGCGTTCGGGGTCAAGGGTTTCCCGGCGTTCGGCCTGCTCGACCAGCGCGGGATCGTGGCGTCGACGGCGTTCGGTATCGCCCGGTTGGACCTGCCGGTGGCGCGGTGAGCGGGCCCCGGCTGGCACCGCGACGGGCTGCCCGGCACGCCCGGGCGGCGCTCGGCCTGACCTGGCGGGCCGCCCCGGCGGGCACCGCGGCGGACCTGCTGCTCGCGGTGCTGGCCGGGTTGACCCCGGTGCTCGTGGCCGCGCTGACCAAGCTCGTGCTGGACCGGCTCACCGGTGGCGGCTCGCCCGCCGTGCCGCTCACCTCGCTCGCCGCGGGCCTGGCCGTCGCCGCCGCGCTCGGCACGGTCCTGCCCCACCTGCGCACCTACGTGGCGGCGGAACGGTCGCGAGCGGTGTCCCGGCTGGTGCGCCGCCGCCTGTACGACGCGGTGCACCGTCTCGTCGGGTTGGTGCGGTTGGAGGACCCGGAGTTCCAGGACCGGTTGCAGGCGGCCCAGCAGACCGGTCACCTCGGCCCCACCCAACTGACCGGCAACACGTTCGGCGCGGTGCAGAGCGCGCTGGCGATGGCGGGGTTCCTCGGTGTCCTGCTGATGCTCAACCCGTTGATCGGGGCGCTGGTGCTCCTCGCCGCCCTGCCCACCCTCTGGATGCAGTTGCGGCTCAACCGGGCCCGGGCGGCGATGGTGCTGCGGATGGAGCATTTCCAGCGGCGGGACCTGTTCTTCGCCCAGTTGCTGGTGGGGGTGCAGGCCGCCAAGGAGGTCCGGCTGTTCGGGCTGGGCCGCTTCTTCGGCGACCGGATGCTCGACGAGTTGCACTCCATGCACCGGGTGGAGCAGCGGCTGGACCGCCGGGAGGTACGCGCCCAGGCGGTGCTCGGGTTGCTCGGCGCCGCGGTGGCCGGCGTCGGGGTGGTCTACACCGTCTCGGTCGCCCGTAGGGGCGGGCTCACCCCCGGCGACGTGGTGATCTTCCTGGCCGCGATTCCGGGGGTGCAGGGGGCGCTGGGCAGCCTTGTCGTCCAACTCGGCGCGATCCACCAGGCGTTGCTGCTGTTCGAGCACTACGACCAGGTGGCGCACGTCGAGACGGATCTGCCGGTGCCGGCCACCCCTCGTCCGGTGCCGCCGCTCACCGAGGGCATCGAGCTCCGCGACGTGTGGTTCCGCTACTCGCCGGACCATCAGTGGGTGCTGCGGGGCGTGGACCTGCACCTGCGGGCCGGCTCCACCACAGCGCTCGTGGGGCTCAACGGCGCCGGCAAGAGCACCCTGGTCAAGCTCCTCTGCCGGTTCTACGACCCGGAGCGCGGCAGCATCCGGTGGGACGGGGTGGACCTGCGCGAGTTCGATCCGGCCGAGCTGCGCGAGCGGTTGGGCGCGGTGTTCCAGGACTTCATGCCGTACGACCTCAGCGCGGCGGAGAACATCGCCCTGGGTGACCTGACGGCGCGTGACGACCCGGAGCGGCTGCGGGCCGCCGCCCGGTACGCGGGCATCGACGACGCGTTGACCGCGCTGCCCCGCGGCTACGACACCCTGTTGACCCGGATCTTCTTCGACGGCCCGGATCGCGACGACCCCCAGGTCGGCGTGGTGCTGTCGGGCGGTCAGTGGCAGCGGGTGGCGCTCGCCCGGGGGTTCCTCCGGGCTGAACGGGACCTGCTGATCCTCGACGAGCCCAGCTCCGGCCTGGACGCGGAGGCCGAGCACGACCTGCACCGCCGGTTGGGCGAACTACGCCGGGGTCGGACCAGTCTGCTCATCTCGCACCGGCTGAACGCCGTTCGCGACGCCGACACCATCGTGGTGCTCGCCGACGGTCGGGTCGTCGAACGGGGTGACCACAGTGAACTGCTCGCCGCCGCCGGCCGGTACGCCCGGCTGTTCGGCCTGCAGGCGCGCGGCTACCGGGAGGACGCGCCGGCGCCGGTGTGACCGGCCAGGTCGCCGCCGAACTCGGTGGCGGCGAGTTCGGCGGCGTACAGCCGGACGAGATCGCCGATGTGGAACCGGCCGGGCCCGGCCGGCTCGGCGAGCTGCGCGGCGACCAAGCGGTCCAGTGCCCGCGCCGCGTCCTCACGTGGAGCCCCGCTCAGCATGGCGGCCAGTTCGGCGGTGACGGGGCCCGGATGGGCTCGGCCGAGCCGGAGGAAGACCGGTGCGGCCGAGCCGAGTTGTCGGTAGCTGGCGCTGAGCCGCGGCCCGAGACCGGTCTCGGCGAGCCGGTACCGCTCGTCGCGCAGCAGCCGGGCCAACCGGCTGAGCGACCAGTGCGACCCCTCGGTCAGCCGGGAGGCCGCGGTGCGCAACGCCAGGGGGAGCCGCTCGCAGAGGTTGACCACGGCCGAGGCCGCCTCCGGCTCGGCGTCCACCGGACGGTCTCCGGCGGTGGCCCGCAGCAGTGCCAGCGCGTCGGTGGCGGGCAGCGGATCGAGTCGCAGCTTCGGGGCGTCGCCGGTGGTGACCGGGTTGCGACTGGTGACCAGGAGCGCGCATCCGCCGCGTACCGGCAGCAGGTCGTCGACCTGGGCGGCCTCGGCGGCGTTGTCGAGCACCAGCAGGACCCGCCTGTCGAACAGCAGGGAGCGGACACGGGCGCGGGCCTCGGCGACAGTGGTCGGTTCCGGTTCGTCGGTGCCCGGGTGGAGGGCCCGGAGCACCCGGTTGGCGATCTGCAACGGCAGGGGTGCGGGGTCGGCGACCGACCCGCCGAGGTCGAGGTGGAGCTGGCCGTCGGGGAAGGCGTCCAGCGCCGCCGCCGCGACGCGCAGCGCCAACGCCGACTTGCCGGTGCCGGCCATGCCGTAGATGGCCACGGTGACGGGTTGTCGGCGGGCGTCGACGAGCGCCTGGCGCAGCCGGGTCAGTTCCGCCCGGCGGCCGACGAACGGCGCGGTGGGGCAGGGCAACTCGTGCGGCACCCTCGGCGTGACCGGTTGGTGCCGGGTCGGTGTGGCGCCGCGCCGTCGGGGCGGGATCGCCGCGCGGCGCTCGTGGTGGCGTACCGAGCGGTAGAGCTCGGTCAGCTCGGGCCCGGGAGCGACGCCCAGTTCGCCGTCGAGCGCCCGGCAGGCCGCCTGGTACGTCTGCACCGCGCCGGCCTGGTCACCGGCACGGTGCAGGGCGGTCATCAGCATCGCCCACGCCGGCTCACGCAGCGGATGATCGGCGAGGTGCTGACGCAGCAGGTTCAGCAACGTCGGCGTGCCCTGGTCGCCGAGGTCCAGGCGGCAGGCCGCGTACGTCTCCCGGGCGCCGGCCCGCCGCTCGCGCAGCCGGTCGAAGGCGGCGGCGGTCACCGGCCCGTACGCGGGCGGCGGGTCGGTGGGTGACCAGAGCGCCAGCGCGCGACTGAGCAGGGTGGCGGCGAGTTCGGGTTCCCCGCCGATGCGGGCGGCGTGACCGTCGGTGGTGAGTCGTTCGAATTCGGCGGCGTCCAGCTCGCCCGGTTCGACCCGGAGCAGGTACCCGCCGTGCTCGGCGGGCAGTCGGGGCGGGCGGTCGGGGGAGTCGAGCAGGTGGCGGAGTTGACTGGCGTGGCTGCGCAGGTTGGCCACTGCCGATGTCGGTGGGCGCCGGCCCCACAGTTCCTCGCGCAGCCGGTCGACGGGGACGGCCAGGCCGGCCTGCGCCAGGAGGGTGACCAGCAGGGCGGTGGGTCGGCCGGCCGGCAACCGCAGGGCCTCCCCGTCGCGACGCACCTGGACCGGACCGAGGATCTCGAACGACAGCCCCACAGCGTCCTCCGTCAGGTGCCCCCACGCGGACCGGACAGGCCGGACCACCACCGTCGGAGAATTATGCTAGTCGATTTAACGTTGCCTCAGTCGATCCTTTCTCGGGCCACGTCAGACACATTTCCATGCAGGGCACTGTATTAACTTGCACTACTGTGTCGTCCTTGTTAATCTTCGCTGCATAGTCATGCGGAGGTGGGTATGGGGATCCGAGTCGCGGTCGCCGGAGCGAGCGGGTACGCCGGAGGTGAGCTGCTGCGCCTGATCGCCGGGCACCCAGAGTTCGACCTGGTAGCCGCCACCGCGCACAGTCAGGCCGGGCACCGCGTCGACGTGGTGCACCCACAGCTCACCGGTCTCGACCTGGTGCTGGGCGAGACCGATCCGACCACCCTGGCCGACGCGGACCTGGTCTTCCTGGCCCTGCCGCACGGCCAGTCGGCGGCCCTCGCCGCCCAACTCCCGTCCGAGGTGCGCATCGTCGACCTGGGCGCTGACCACCGGCTGGCCGACCCGTACGCCTGGGCGCAGTACTACGGCGGCACGCACGCCGGGCAGTGGACCTACGGCCTGCCCGAGCTGCCCGGCCAGCGGGACCTCATCGCCGGCTCCACGCGGGTGGCGAACACCGGCTGTTACGCCGCCGCGATCACCCTGGCGCTCGCGCCGCTGATCGCCGACGGCGCGGCGGACCCCGCCGACGTGGTGGTGGTCGCCGCCTCCGGCACCTCCGGCGCCGGCCGGGCGGCCAAGCCGCACCTGCTGGCCAGCGAGGTGATGGGCGACCTGTCGCCGTACCGGGTGGGAACCCACCAGCACGTCCCGGAGATCAAGCAGGCCACCGGCGCGACCGGCCTGTCGTTCACCCCGGTCCTGGCGCCGATGCCGCGGGGCATCCTGGCCACTGTCACGGCGGTGTCGGCGCGCGGCGCCGACCCGCAGGAGGTGCTGGCGCGGGCGTACGCGGACGCGCCGTTCGTGCACGTGCTGCCCGAGGGTCGCTGGCCGCACACGGCCGCCACAGCGGGTTCCAACTCGTGTCACCTGCAGGCCACCGTCGACGTCGACTCGGGTCGTCTGATCGTGCTCAGCGCGTTGGACAACCTGGGCAAGGGTGCGGCCGGTCAGGCCGTACAGAACGCCAACCTGATGCTCGGCCTGCCGGAGACGACGGGCCTGTCGATCTGGGGGACCGCACCATGAGCGTCACCACCCCTCGCGGGTTCCGGGCGGCCGGTGTGGCAGCCGGTCTGAAGTCCAGCGGCGGCCCGGACGTCGCCCTCGTGGTCAACGACGGCCCGGACGCGGGAGTGGCAGGTGTCTTCACCACCAACCGGGTCAAGGCCGCGCCGGTGCTCTGGACCCAGCAGGTCGTGCAGGGCGGTGTGGTCCGTCTCGTGGTGTTGAACTCCGGTGGGGCCAACGCCTGCACCGGCCCGGCCGGCTTCCAGGACACGCATGCCACCGCCGAGCACGCCGCCGCCGCGTTGACAGCGGTCAGCCCACGGTTGATCCTCGGTGCCGGTGACGTGGCGGTCTGCTCGACGGGTCTGATCGGTGAGCGGCTGCCGATGCCGAAGCTGCTGCCGGGCGTCCGTTCCGCGATCCGTGGGCTGTCCCACGACGGTGGCCCGGCCGCCGCCGAGGCGATCATGACCACGGACACCCGGCCGAAGACGACAGTGGCCCGGGGAAGTGGCTGGACGGTCGGCGGCATGGCCAAGGGCGCCGGGATGCTCGCGCCGGGGATGGCCACCATGCTGTGCGTGTTGACCACCGACGCGGTGGCCGGGCCGGCGACGCTCGACGAGGCGTTGCGGGCGGCCACCCGGGTCACCTTCGACCGGGTCGATTCCGACGGCTGCATGTCCACCAACGACACCGTGCTGCTGTTGGCAAGCGGCGCGAGCGGCATCGAGCCGACGCCCGCCGAGCTGGCCGCCGCCGTCACCGCGGCCTGCCACGACCTGGCCCAGCAGTTGGTGGCCGACGCCGAGGGCGCCACCAAGCAGGTCGCCATCGACGTGGTCGGGGCGGCGAGTGAGGACGAGGCGGTCGAGGTGGGCCGTACGGTGGCCCGCAACAACCTGGTCAAGACGGCGTTGTTCGGCAACGACCCCAACTGGGGTCGGATCCTCGCCGCCGTCGGCACCACCGCCGCCGCGTTCGATCCGGACGAGGTGGACGTGGCGGTCAACGGGGTGTGGGTGTGCCGGGGCGGTGCCGCCGCCGAGGACCGCTCGAAGGTCGACCTGACCGGGCGGGACGTGACCATCCGGATCGACCTGCACGCGGGCACGTCGGCCGCGACGATCTGGACCAACGACCTGTCGCATGCGTACGTCCACGAGAACTCGGCGTACTCGACGTGAGCGCGAGGAACGCAGCGCAGCGGAGTCCCGCAGTCGCGAACGAAAGGGCGGCGTGGTGAGCGCGAGGAACGCAGCGCAGCGGAGTCCCGCAGTCGCGAACGAAGGGCAAGCCCGGTGAGTCTCAGCAGCGATCTGGCTCGCGCGCAGGTCAAGGCGGAGACGTTGATCGAGGCGTTGCCCTGGTTGGCGCGTTTCTCCGGTTCGACGGTGGTGGTGAAGTACGGCGGCAACGCGATGACCGATCCGCAGTTGCAGCGGGCGTTCGCCGCCGACATGGTCTTTCTGCGC
Source organism: Micromonospora sp. NPDC005710 (assembly GCF_040630995.1). NCBI lineage: Bacteria > Bacillati > Actinomycetota > Actinomycetes > Micromonosporales > Micromonosporaceae > Micromonospora > Micromonospora sp. NPDC005710. Next base: position 102,474 of record NZ_JBEXYP010000020.1, read on the forward strand.
TTTGCCGGTCTGAAGCCGGTGGTGGTGCACGGGGGTGGTCCGCAGATTTCCGCGATGTTGGGTCGCCTCGGCATCGACAGTGAGTTCCGGGGTGGTCTGCGGGTGACCACCGCCGAGGCGATGGACGTGGTCCGGATGGTGCTGGTCGGGCAGGTCGGCCGGGAGTTGGTGGGTTTGATCAACTCGCACGGTCCGTACGCTGTCGGTCTGTCCGGGGAGGATGCCCGGTTGTTCACGGCGGTGCGCCGTCCGGCGTACGTGGACGGGGTGCCTGTCGACGTGGGCCAGGTCGGGGACGTCGAGTCGGTCGACGTGTCGGCGGTGACCGACCTGATCGACGCCGGCCGGATTCCGGTGATCTCCACTGTGGCGCCGGACGCGGACGGGGTGCTGCACAACCTCAACGCGGACACGGCGGCGGCGGCGTTGGCCATCGCGTTGCGGGCTCGCAAGTTGGTGGTGCTCACCGACGTGGCGGGCCTGTACGCCGACTGGCCGGACACCACGAGCCTGGTCTCCGAGATCGTCGCGGACGACCTGGCCAAGCTGCTGCCCAGCCTCGAGTCGGGGATGGTGCCGAAGATGGAGGCCTGCCTGCGAGCGGTGCGTGGGGGAGTGCCCGCCGCGCACGTCGTCGACGGCCGGGTGGCGCACTCGACGTTGCTCGAGGTGTTCACCTCGGAAGGGTTCGGAACGATGGTGGTGCCGGGAGACAGGACGGATGCGACATGAGCACGTTGGCGCAGCGGTGGAAGCAGTCCATGATGGACAACTACGGCACACCGCCGTTGGCACTGGTGTCGGGTGCCGGTGCGGTGGTGGTCGACGACGCCGGTCGCGAGTACCTCGACCTGGTGGGTGGCATCGCCGTCAACGCGCTCGGTCACGCCCACCCGGCGGTGGTGGCGGCGGTGTCGAAGCAGGTAGCGACCCTCGGGCACGTTTCCAACCTCTACGTGGCCGAGCCGCCAGTGGCCCTCGCCGAGCTGCTGTTGGCGCTCGCCGGTCGACCGGGCCGGGTGTTCTTCGCCAACTCGGGCGCGGAGGCCAACGAGGCGGCGTTCAAGCTGTCCCGGCGCACCGGCCGTACCCACGTGGTGGCCACCACCGGCGGCTTCCACGGTCGCACCATGGGTGCCCTCGCGTTGACCGGCCAACCGGCCAAGGCCGACCCGTTCCGGCCGCTGCCGGGCGAGGTGACCCACGTCGACTACGGCGACGTCGCGGCTCTCGACGCGGCCGTCTCCGACGCCACCGCCATGGTGATCCTGGAACCCGTCCAGGGTGAGAACGGCGTCCTCGTCCCGCCGGCCGGCTATCTCGCCGCGGCCCGGCAGATCACCGCACGGCACGGCGCGCTGCTGGTTCTCGACGAGGTACAGACCGGCGTCGGGCGTACCGGGCACTGGTTCGCGCACCAGGCCGAGGGCGTGGAGCCGGACGTGGTGACCCTGGCCAAGGGGCTCGGTGGTGGGCTGCCGATCGGCGCCACACTGGCCTTCGGTCGGGCCGCGGACCTGCTCACCCCCGGCTCGCACGGCACCACGTTCGGCGGCAACCCGATCAGCTGCGCGGCGGCGCTCGCCGTGGTGGCGACCATCGCCAACGAGGGCCTGCTCGACAACGTCAAGCGGGTCGGTGAGCGGCTGCGACGCGGCATCGAGGCGCTGGGCCACCCACTGGTCGCCGGCGTGCGGGGTGCCGGTCTGCTGCTCGGTGTGGCGCTCACCGCGCCGGTGGCGTCGGTGCTGGCCGAGGCCCTGCGGGAGGCCGGCTTCCTGGTCAACCCGGTGCAGCCGGGTGTGATCCGGTTGGCGCCGCCGCTGATCCTCACCGCCGCCCAGGCGGACGCCTTCCTCGCGGCGCTGCCCGCCGCACTCGACGCCACCGCGCCGGCCGCGGCCGGCGCGCAGAGCGCACCATCCACACTGACCACCACGACGGGGACGACTCGATGACCCGGCACTTCCTTCGCGACGACGACCTCTCGCCCGCCGAGCAGTCCACGGTCCTCGACCTGGCCGCCCGGATGAAGGAGGACCGCTTCGGCCACCGGCCGCTGGCCGGCCCCCGCTCGGTGGCGGTGCTCTTCGACAAGCAGAGCCTGCGGACGAGGATCTCGTTCGACGCCGGGATCGCCGAACTGGGCGGGCACCCCCTCGTGGTGGACACGCAGGTCACCCACTTCGGCCGCGGTGAGTCGCTCGTCGACGCGGGCCGGGTGCTGTCCCGTTACGTCGCGGCGATCGTGCTGCGGACCCACGGCGACGAGCGGATCGCCGAGGTGGCGGCGGGCGCCACAGTGCCGGTGGTCAACGCACTCACCGACGGGTTCCACCCGTGCCAACTGCTGGCCGACCTGCTCACCATCCGCGAGTGGTGCGGCGGCACGGCCGGCCGCACCCTGGCGTACGTGGGGGACGGCGCGAACAACATGGCGCAGTCGTACCTGCTGGCCGGGGCGACGGCCGGAATGCACGTGCGGATCGCCGGCCCGGCGGGGTTCGCCCCGGACACCGCAGTGGTGGAACGGGCGGCCCAAATCGCCAAGGAGACCGGCGGTTCGGTGCGGGTGCTCACCGACCCGACCCAGGCGGTACGCGACGCCGACGTGCTGGCCACCGACACCTGGACGTCGATGGGCCAGGAGGCCGACGGGTTGGACCGGATCAGCCCGTTCCTGCCGTACCAGGTCAACAAGGAGCTGCTCGGTCACGCCGCACCGGACGCCATCGTGTTGCACTGCCTGCCCGCGCACCGCGGCGAGGAGATCACCGACGAGGTGCTCGACGGCCCGCAGAGCGCGGTCTTCGATCAGGCGGAGAACCGACTGCACGCGCAGAAGGCGTTGCTGACGTTCCTGCTGGACGCCGCACCGGGGGAGGGCGCAACCCGCGAGGCCGCAACCGGCGACGCCGTCACCCGGAGCCGACGATGACCGCGCCGCTGACCCGCGCGGCCCGGCACGCACGGATCGTGGAGCTGATCCGCGACCGGGCGATCCGGTCGCAGACCGAGCTGGCCGACCTGCTCGCCGCCGACGGCGTCGGAGTCACCCAGGCCACCCTCTCGCGGGACCTGGAGGAGTTGGGCGCGGTGAAGGTCCGCGGCGGCGACGGCCCGGCCGTCTACCTGATCCCCGAGGACGGGCAGCGACCGTTGCGCGACGCCGAGGCCGCGCCGGCCCGGCTGGTACGGCTGCTGCGTGAACTGCTCAACGGGGTCGACTCCAGCGGCAACATCGCCGTGCTGCGGACACCGCCGGGCGCAGCCCAGTACCTGGCCAGCGCGTTGGACCGGGCGGGCCTGCCCGAGATCGTGGGCACCATCGCCGGTGACGACACCATCTTCGTCGTGGCCCGGGAGCCCGTCGGCGGGGCCGCACTCGGGGACAAGCTCGCCGGTTGGGCCCGCCGGGACGACACAGCCGAAGGGAACACCACGTCATGACCGAGCGGGTCGTGCTCGCGTACTCCGGGGGTTGGTGGACAGTGACGCGTGTGAGCGCGAAGACCGAGCGAGCGCGGCGAGTGGGCCCCGCAGTCGCGAGCAAAAGGCAAGCAGGGCAATGATGGGCGACGTGGACGACAAGAGCCTGACCGAGAACAGCGCCGCCACCAACCGGACGAGCCTCTGGGGTGGCCGGTTCGCCGGCGGCCCCGCCGAGGCGCTCGCCCGACTGTCGGTGAGCGTGCAGTTCGACTGGCGCCTGGCCCCGTACGACATAGCGGGTTCCCGGGCGCACGCCCGGGTCCTCGCCGGCGCCGGCCTGCTCGACCCGGAGGAGCTGGGCCGGATGCTGGCCGCGCTGGACGACCTGGAGGCCGCCTGCGCCTCCGGTGCGTTCCGCCCCACCATCGACGACGAGGACGTGCACACCGCGCTGGAGCGCGGTCTGCTGGAGCGTCTCGGCAGCCTCGGTGGCAAGCTGCGCGCCGGCCGGTCCCGCAACGACCAGGTCGCCACCGACCTGCGGCTCTACCTGCGCGATCACGCCCGGGGCGTGGCCAGCCGCCTGGTGGAGCTGGCGGAGGCGCTCGTCGAGCAGGCCGAGCGGCACATCGACACCGCCGCGCCCGGCATGACCCACCTCCAGCATGCCCAGCCGGTCACCTTCGGGCACTGGCTGCTGGCGCACGTGCAGCCGCTGCTGCGCGACCTGGAGCGGCTGCGTGACTGGGACCACCGGGCGGCGATCAGCCCGCTCGGCGCGGGCGCCCTGGCCGGTTCCGGGCTCCCGCTGGACCCGGTGGCGGTGGCCAAGGAGCTGGGCTTCCGTACGTCGTTCGCCAACTCGATGGACGCCGTCGCCGACCGGGACTTCGTGGCCGAGTTCCTCTTCACCACCGCCCTGATCGGGGTGCACCTGTCCCGGCTCGGCGAGGAGGTGGTGCTCTGGACGTCGCACGAGTTCGGCTGGGTGGAGCTGGACGACTCGTTCGCCACCGGCTCGTCGATCATGCCGCAGAAGAAGAACGCCGACATCGCCGAGCTGGCCCGGGGTAAGTCGGGGCGTCTCATCGGCGGCCTGGTGACCGTGCTGACCATGCTCAAGGGCCTGCCGATGACCTACGACCGGGACATGCAGGAGGACAAGGAGCCCGCCTTCGACGCTGTCGACACCCTGGAGCTGCTGCTTCCGGCTCTGGCGGGAATGATCTCCACGATGACGGTCCGGGTGGACCGTCTCGTCGCCGCCGCCCCGGTCGGCTTCTCGCTCGCCACCGAGGTCGCCGACTGGTTGGTCCGACGCAACGTGCCGTTCCGCGACGCGCACGAGATCACCGGCCAGTTGGTGGCGCTCTGCGCCGCCCGGGAGTGCGAGCTGAACGACGTCTCCGACGAGGACCTGGCCACGATCAGCGGGCACCTCGACCCGTCGGTGCGCGACGTGCTGTCGGTCCGTTCGGCTCTCGCCGCCCGGATCACCCCCGGCTCCACCGGCCCCGGCCCGGTCGCCGACCAGCTCGCCGCCGCGGCGGACCGGCTGGCCAGCTGGCGGGAGTGGGCCCTCGAGCGGGTCGTCCCGCGCTGAGCGGCGCCGTGGCGTCGGCGCTGGCCGCCGGCGCCGCGGCGGTTCAGGCCGTCGGGCGCTCCCGCTTGGGGAGCTTGGCCACCACCATGTCGTACGACGAGTCGACCGCCTCGGTCAGCTCCTCGTCGTCGATCCCGCCGTCCAGGCGCAGTGTGTTCCAGCCGGACCGGCCGATGTAGGCCATCACGCTGGCGTCGTCGGGGTGCCGGTGCAGCCACTCGTCGGCCACCTCCCGGGTCGGCCCGCACTTGATGCCGACCGTCGGCGTGCCGTTGTTGCCGCCGAGGAACGCGAAGATCCGGCCGCCCACCTTCACCACCTCGTCGCCCTCCCACGGTCGGTCCAGCCACGCTCCCGGCTTGGCCAGGCAGTACGCCAACATCTCCGCGCGCTCCATGGGTGCCTCCTCGTCGTGCGCACAGTGTGCCCCTCAGATCGCCCGGTGCCCGTGCTGGTCGGCGCGCGTGTCAGGCGGTCTGCTCGGCGGAGCGGGCGGCGACCCGCTCGTAGCGCTGCCGGGCCGCCTGTGCGCTGCCCAGCCCCAGCCCGTACGCGATCGCCTGCCAGGTGAGCCCTCGGTCGCGGGCCAGCGTCAACAGGCCGGCCTCCAGGGCGTCCAGCTCGGCGCGGACGTGCGGCAGCAGGGTCAGCGCCGCGGTGAGGTCGGCCGAGTCGACGGGCTCCTCAGCGGGTTCGCGCTCGGCCCCGCCGGCGGCCAGCGCGGTGACCAGGGCGACCGCCTCCCACGGGTCGAGCACGTACGGGTGGGCCCAGCGGCCTCGACGGGTGTCGGTGCCGGCGTGCCGGTCACTGATGCGCTGTAGCGCCTCGTGGGTGCGGTGGGCGCGGGCCCGGCCCGGGTCCGGCGCGGTGAAGATGTTCTCGGTCGTCATACTCCGAGCACACCGTACCAACGACGCGTTGTCAACAGAATGTTCAACTCTCGTCGAGGTGGACGGATGACGAGACGGCGGGATGGGTACCGTCGGGGACATGGCTCTGTCGTCCGGTCACCCCACCACCGACGCCGACCTGGCGGCGCTGGCGGACCTGCTCACCGGTCCACTGCTGCCGGCGGCGCGTGGGCTGCTGGGCTGCCGGTTGCAGGCCGGCGGGGTCACCGCCCGGATCACCGAGGTCGAGGCGTACGCGGGGAGTGGCGGTGATCCCGCCTCGCACGCCCACCGGGGCCCCACCCCGCGCAACGCCGTGATGTTCGGCCCCGCCGGGTACGCCTACGTCTACTTCACCTACGGGATGCACTGGTGCGTCAACGTGGTCACCGGGGTCGAGGGGGAGGCCTCCGCGGTGCTGCTGCGCGCCGCCGAGGTGGTCGACGGGCTCGCCACGGCACGGGAGCGTCGGCCGGCCGTCCGGCGGGACGTGGACCTGGCCCGCGGGCCCGCGCGGCTCTGCTCCGCGCTCGGCATCGACCGCGAGGCGTACGGGGCGTACCTGCTCGGTGGCGGCCCGGTCCGCCTGCGTCCCCCGGCCCGCCCGGTGCCGCCGGAGACGGTGGTGGCGGGTCCCCGGGTCGGGGTGACCGGCGGGCACGACCTGCCCTGGCGGTTCTGGCTGGACGGCGATCCCACTGTCAGCGCGTACCGCAGGCACGTGCCCCGCGTCCGACCCTGAGCGCGGTCACGGCGTGTGAGCGGCGGAGCCTGTCGGAGGGTGTGGCCATAATCACCGGACCTGCTCACCGACGGTTCGGAGGACGTCATGGCAACACTGCTCGCGATCGGCACCGCCAAGGGTTTGTTTCTCGCCACCAGCACCGACGACAGGCGCAGTTGGGAGATCACCGGCCCGCACTTCTCGATGACCGGGGTCTACGCGGTCGCGATCGACACCCGCCGTCCCACCCCGCGGCTGCTCGCCGGCATGACCAGCTCACACTTCGGCCCCAGCGTCGCCACGAGCGACGACCTCGGCGCTTCCTGGGACGAGCCTGACCTGGCGCCTGTCGCGTTCCCCGCCGACACCGGCGTCTCCCTCGGGCGGGTCTGGCAGTTGATGCCCGCCGGCCCCGACGAGCCGGACGTGGTCTGGGCCGGCACCGAGCCCTCGGCGCTGTTCAAGTCCACCGACGGTGGCCGCAGCTTCGAGCTGGTCCGGTCCCTCTGGGACCACCCGCACCGCCCTCGGTGGGAGGCCGGCTTCGGAGGTCAGGCAGTGCACACGGTGCTGCCCCACCCGCGTGACCCGGCTCGGCTGCTGGTCGCCATGTCCACCGGCGGGGTCTACCGCTCGGAGGACGCCGGGGCGAGTTGGGCACCGGGCAACACCGGCATCCGCGCCTACTTCATGCCGGACGAGTGGCCCGAGTTCGGCCAGTGCGTGCACAAGGTCGCCCGGGACGCCGGCAACCCCGAGCGCCTGTACGCGCAGAACCACCACGGCGTCTACCGCTCCGATGACGACGGCCGCACCTGGACGTCGATCGCCGACGGGCTGCCCAGCGACTTCGGGTTCCCGATGGTGACCCATCCGGGGCGCGGCGACATGGTATGGACCTTCCCGTTGGTCGCCGACGGTGAGCGGTTCCCGACCGACCACCGCTGCCGGGTGTTCCGATCCGCCGACGCCGGCGGCAAGTGGGAGCCGCTGTCGGTCGGGCTGCCCGAAGGACCGTTCTATCCGGCGGTGCTGCGCGATGCGATGTGCGCCGACGACGCCACCCCCGGCGGGGTCTACTTCGGCACCCGTTCCGGCTCGGTCTTCGCCAGCCGCGACGAGGGTGACTCCTGGTCGACTGTCGCGGCGCACCTGCCCGACGTGCTCTGCGTTCGCGCCGCGGCGGTCTGAGCGTGGTCACCGTGCTGCTGCCCGGCCCGCTGCGCGGCGAGGCCGGGGGCGCGAGTCGGCTGAACGTCACCGCCGCCGGGACGCTGCGGGCGGTCCTCGACGAGATGGCCGTCGCGCATCCCCGGCTGGCCCGGCGCATCCGCGACGAGCGCGGCGAGCTGCGCCGCTACGTCAACGTCTTCGTCGACGGGGAGGACTGCCGGCACTCCGGCGGTCTTGCCACCCCGGTCGAGGACGGCGCGGAGGTGCAGGTGTTGCCCTCGGTGGCGGGCGGCTGAACGGGCTGGCGACGAGGGAGGTTCGGGGACCCGATGTCCGGTTGCGGGAGTGACCGGTGCCACTGCGGGGCGTCCCGCCGCCGGAATAGTTGCGTCGTCAAATAAGTTGAGAGCTGCGTCCGGGTACCACGACGGCACCCGGTTGACACGCGAGGAGCTGGTCATGCAGTTCGGAATCTTCACCGTCGGTGACGTCACTGTCGATCCGACCACCGGTCGGGAGCCGACCGAGCATGAGCGGATCAAGGCGATGGTCGCTATCGCGTTGAAGGCCGAAGAGGTCGGCCTGGACGTCTTCGCCACCGGCGAGCACCACAACCCGCCGTTCGTGCCGTCCTCGCCGACCACCATGCTCGGCTACATCGCGGCGCGTACCGAGCGGCTGTTGCTGTCCACCGCCACCACGCTGATCACCACGAACGACCCGGTGAAGATCGCCGAGGACTACGCGATGCTCCAGCACCTGTCCGGCGGGCGGGTGGACCTCATGATGGGCCGCGGCAACACCGGCCCGGTCTACCCGTGGTTCGGCAAGGACATCCGCGCCGGCATCCCCCTCGCGATCGAGAACTACGACCTGCTGCACCGGCTGTGGCGCGAGGACGTGGTCGACTGGAAGGGCAAGTACCGCACCCCGTTGCAGTCGTTCACCTCGACGCCACGCCCGCTCGACGGTGTTCCCCCGTTCGTCTGGCACGGCTCGATCCGCAGCCCGGAGATCGCCGAGCAGGCCGCGTACTACGGCGACGGCTTCTTCGCCAACCACATCTTCTGGCCCAAGGAGCACACCCAGCGGATGATCGGGCTCTACCGCCAGCGGTACGCGCACTACGGGCACGGCTCCGCCGACCAGGCGATCGTCGGCCTCGGTGGGCAGGTGTTCATGCGCCGCAACTCGCAGGACGCGGTGCGGGAGTTCCGGCCGTACTTCGACAACGCCCCGGTCTACGGGCACGGGCCGTCGCTCGAGGACTTCACCCGGGAGACCCCGCTGACGGTGGGCAGCCCGCAGCAGGTCATCGACCGCACGCTCGGCTTCCGGGAGTACGTCGGTGACTACCAGCGGCAGCTGTTCCTGATGGACCACGCCGGGTTGCCGCTGAAGACCGTCCTGGAGCAGCTCGACCTGCTCGGTGAGGAGGTCGTACCGGTGCTGCGCAAGGAGTTCGACGCCCTGCGTCCGGCGCACGTGCCGGCGGCGCCGACGCACGCCTCGCTCGTCGCCGCGGCCGGCGGCGCGAAGGACAGCACAGTGCACGCCGTGGACGACGTGACGGGCAAGGCGCCGGAGGGGGCGACCCGATGACCCGCCGCACCCTGGCCGTCGTCTCGGCGGGGCTGAGCCAGCCCTCGTCGACCCGGCTGCTCGCCGACCAGCTCGCCGCGGCCACCCGCGACGAGTTGGTCCGGCGCGGCTCCGAGGTCGAGCTGCACGTCGTCGACCTGCGGGAGCACGCCCACGACGTGGTGAACAACCTGCTCACCGGGTTCGCGCCGGCGGCGCTGCGCGAGGTCGTCGACAGAGTGACCGGGGCGGACGGGATCATCGCCGTCACCCCGATCTTCAGCGCGTCGTACAACGGGCTGTTCAAGTCCTTCTTCGACGTGCTGGATTCCGGGTCGCTCGTCGACCGGCCGGTGCTGATCGGCGCGACCGGTGGCACCGCCCGGCACTCCCTCGCGCTGGAGCACGCCGTCCGTCCGATGTTCGCCTACCTCCGTGCGGTGGTGGTGCCGACCGCCGTCTTCGCCGCTCCGGAGGACTGGTCCGACGGCAGCGCCGACGGTGCGTTGCGCGGTCGGATCCGGCGTGCCGCCGGGGAGTTGGCCGACCAGGTGGAGCGCCGGCCACCGGCCACCGGGCCGGCCGACCCGTTCGCCCTCACCACCGACTTCCTGCAGATGCTCGGTCGAGGTGACGGCGCGCCGGTCAGCTGACCGGGTGGGCGACAAGCACCGGGCAGTGCGCGTGCTGGATCGCCGCCTGACGGCGGCCGGGGTGGCTCAGGCGGCGACCCGGTGGCGTGCCCTGCCGGTCCTCGACGCGCGGGTGCCGTGGCGTCGGCTGCTGTCGGTGGCGAGTTCCCTGGTGGCCGCCGTGCTGGCGATCGTGGCCGTCGCCGGCTGAGTCCGGTGCCGCCGCTTCGTCACACCTGTTGCGTACCCTCGGCCGATGACCTCCGAAGTGCTGCTACGCCCGGTCCGTGAGGACGACCTCGTCGAGTTCTTCCTGCACCAGCAGGACCCGGAGGCCAACCGGATGGCAGCGTTCGGCCCCAAGGACCCGTCCGACCGTCGGGAGTTCGCCGCACACTGGGCCCGGGTGCTCACCAACCCGGCGAACCTGGTCCGCACCGTCGAGGCCGACGGCGAGGTGGTCGGCTACGTCACCGCCTTCCCGGCCGAGGGGCAGACCGAGGTCAGCTACTGGATCGACCCGGCCCGCTGGGGCCGGGGCCACGCCACGGCGGCACTGGCCGCCCTGCTGCGCGAGCTGCCCCGGCCGGTGCACGCCCGCGCGGCCAAGGACAACGCCGCCTCCCTCGCGGTGCTCCGCAAGTGCGGGTTCGTCGTGACCGGTGCCGACTCGGGGTACGCGAACGGCCGCGGCGAGGACGTCGAGGAGTGGCTGCTGGAGCTGCCCGCCGACGGCCCTGACCTGGGAGGGCACTAGTCTCGCGGCGTGAACTGGTTGGATCTCGTCGGCTGGGCCGGCTCCGCGGTGCTGGTCTGGTCGCTGCTGCAGTCGCGCATCCTGCGGTTGCGGGCGCTCAACCTCGTCGGCTGTTTCGTGCTGATCGGCTACAACGCCGCGATCGAGGTCTGGCCCGGCGTCGGGCTCAACGTCGTGCTCGCGGTGATCAACATCTGGTACCTGCGCGGGATGCTCGCCACCCGGCACGACGAAAAGACCTACCAGGTGGTCGAGGTCGGTGTCGACGACCAGTTCCTCGCGCACACCCTACGGGTGCACGCCACCGACATCGCCCGGTTCAACCCCGACCTCCACTGGGATCCGGACGCGTCGGGGCGCTCCGCGTTCCTCGTGGTGACGGCGGACGAGGTGGTCGGGGTGGTGCTGTCGCACGCCGAGGCTCCCGGCATCGCCCAGATCGACCTGGACTACGTCACCCCGAAGTTCCGTGACTTCACCCCGGGGGAGTTCGTCTACCGGCGCAGCCACCTGTTCACCGAACGGGGCTTCCACCGGGTGGTCAGCCCACCCCGGATGGTCGCCCCCTACTATCACCGACTGGGCTTCCGCCCGGAGGGCGACTCGTACATCCTCGACCTGCCGGCGTCATCGACGTCCCCGGCGGCGTAGCGACCCTCCGGTCGACGAGTGTCGCCCCCCGTCCGAACCGGCGTCGCGTCCCCGTCGACCGATAGGGCGTAGCCTCGCCGGGGCAGGATTCGGCAGGCGCCGGACGGGGCAAAGACAGGTCTACGCCGGGCGGGCCCGCCGACCGGCGGGTGCCCCCGCGTAGCGGCCGGTGCCACCACCACGAGGGAGCGAACCGGGCGTGCAGAGCTACGGGAGCCAACTGGCCCTGGTCGGAATCCTGGTTGTGATCAACGCGCTCTTCGCGGGCAGCGAGATGGCGTTGGTGTCGCTGCGGGACAGCCAGATCCAACGGTTGGAACGCACCAGCCGGGCCGGACGGGTGCTGGCCCGGCTCGCCAAGGACCCGAACCGGTTCCTGGCCACCATCCAGATCGGCATCACCCTCGCCGGTTTCCTGGCCTCCGCCGCCGCGGCGGTCTCGCTGGCCAAACCCCTGGTGCCGCTGCTCGGAATGTTCGGCGGCGCCGCCGAGACGGTGGCGATCGTGGCGGTCACCCTCGCGCTGACCTTCGTCACGCTGGTCTTCGGCGAGCTGGCACCCAAACGGATCGCCATGCAGTCCGCCGAGCGGTGGGCACTGCTCGTGGCCCGCCCGCTCGATCTGCTGGCCAGCTTCACCCGGCCGGCCGTCTGGGCACTCGGCGCGACGAGCGACGTGGTGGTCCGCCTGGTCGGGCTCAACCCCAAACACCAGCCGGAGGAGATCGGCCCGGACGAACTGCGCGACATCGTCGCCGGCAACCACGGCTTCACCAAGGAGCAGCGCACCATCATCGCGGGTGCCGTGGAGATCGCCGACCGTCGGTTGCGGGCTGTCCTCGTACCCCGGTTGCAGGTCTTCACGCTCGACAGCGGGACCACCGCGGAGGCGGCGCGGCTCGTGCTGGCCGCCACCGGGCACTCCCGGGCGCCGGTCGTGCGCCACGGCGGCCTGGACGACACCGCCGGGGTGATCCACCTGCGGGACCTGGTGGGCGTGCCCGACGACCGCCCAGTCGACGAGATCGCCAGGCCGCCGATGCTGCTGCCCGACTCGCTACCGGTGGTGGACGCGCTGCGTCAGTTCAAGGCCGAGCGTCAGCACATCGCGCTCGTGGTGGACGAGCGCGGCGCCGTCGACGGCATCGTGACGCTCGAGGACATCCTGGAGGAGATCGTCGGCGAGATCTACGACGAGACAGACCGGGATGTCAGCTCGGTACGGCGCGACAGCGACGGCGCGCTGCTGCTGCCCGGCACCTTCCCGGTGCACGACCTCCCGGACATCGGTGTCGACCTGCCGTCGCGCCCGGACGGCGACTACACCACTGTCGCCGGGCTGGTGCTGGCCCGGCTCGGTCACATCCCCACTGTCGCCGGGGAGGACGTGACGATGGACGGCTGGGTGCTTCTCGTGGCCGACATCGACCACCGGGCGATCACCGAGGTACGGCTCAGCCGCGTACCCGACGAAGCCGACGACGACACCGACGAGGCCGCGCAGCCGGTGCTCGACGAGGCCCGCAGTTGACGCGTCCGGCGGACGCCGTCGCTCAGGCGGGCGAGAGGTTCTGCAGGCGGACCTGACCACGGGCGACCAGCCGCTCGTCGGCGTCGGTGATCTCCACCTGCCAGAGCTGCTGGGTGCGCCCCCGGTGCACAGGGGTGCCGACAGCGGTCAGCTCGCCGTCCCGGACGGCCCGCAGGAAGTCGGTCTGGTTCGACACACCGACCACGGTGCCCCGGTCGGCCAGCCAGAGGGCGCCACCCACGCTTGCCGCGGTCTCCACGACGGAGCAGTACACCCCGCCGTGCTGGATGCCGACGGGCTGGTGCAGCTCCGGGCGGACCTGCCACGTGATGACGACCCGGTCGGCGCTCGCCTCCTCGAACGTGAGGCCGAGCAGGGCGACGAAACCGCCCGTCAGATCCGGAATCTCCATGGCAACGCCCTCCTCGATCAACGGTGCGCAAGCCTAGCCGGGGCGGGTTGCGGCAAACCCGGTACGGGTCGTCGCCGACGATGGGGGAGAATCGGTGACCGTGACCGACAGCAGCCCTCCGCCGCCCCGGCGGGACTCCCTGACCGACGACCTGCTCTGGCGTGGCCTGATACAGGACTCGACAGGCCTCGACGAGCTGCGCGCGCTGCTCGACGGGGAGAGTGCCGCCACGTACTACGTGGGCTTCGACCCCACCGCGCCGAGCCTGCACGTCGGCAACCTCATGCAGGTCCTCATGGCCCGCCGGCTGCAACTCGCCGGCCACCGCCCGTTGCTGCTGGTCGGCGGCGCCACGGGGCAGATCGGTGACCCGAAGGAGAGCGCCGAGCGGGCGCTCAACCCGCCCGAGGTGATCGCCGGCTGGGTCGAGCGGATCCGCGACCAGCTCGCGCCCTTCGTGTCGTACTCCGGCGACAACGCGGCGCAGCTGGTCAACAACCTGGACTGGACCGGCGAGATGTCGATCGTCGAGTTCCTCCGCGACGTGGGCAAACACTTCCCGGTGAACAAGATGCTCGCGCGGGAGGTGGTGCGGGCCCGGCTGGAGACCGGCATCAGCTACACCGAGTTCAGCTACCAGCTCCTCCAGGCCAACGACTTCTTCGAGCTGCACCGCCGGCACGGCTGTCAGCTCCAGTTCGGTGGCTCCGACCAGTGGGGCAACATCACCGCCGGCGTCGACTACGTCCGCCGGCGGGGCGCGGGGCCGGTCCAGGCGTTCACCACGCCGCTCGTCACCAAGTCCGACGGTACGAAGTTCGGCAAGAGCGAGGGCGGCGCCGTCTGGCTCGACCCGACGATGACGAGCCCGTACTCCTTCTACCAGTTCTGGCTCAACGTCGAGGACCAGGAGGTCGACCGCTACCTGCGGTACTTCAGCTTCCGCAGCCGCGATGAGCTGGAAGAGCTGGCGAAGGCGACAGCCGAACGGCCGGCGGCCCGGCTGGCACAGCGGGCGCTCGCCGAGGAGCTGACCACACTCGTGCACGGCGCCGACGAGACCCGACAGGCGATCGCCGCGAGCCAGGCGCTCTTCGGCCGCGGTTCGTTGGACGAGTTGGCGCCGGAGACGTTGCGCGCGGCCCTGACCGAGGCCGGCCTCGTACGCCTCACCGGCGAATTGCCTGATGTGGCGGGTCTGCTGCGTGACTCCGGCCTGGTGAATGGCCTCAAGGAGGCCCGGCGGGTGATCGCCGAGGGTGGTGCCTACGTCAACAACAACCGGGTGACCGATGTGGACGCCGGGGTGTCGCCGGCCGATCTGCTGCACGGCCGATACCTGGTGCTGCGCCGCGGCAAGCGGTCGTTCGCGGGCGTTGAGCTGGGTGAATAGGCATCTGTCAACGATGTGACGGGGGACGCGTCCGGCGGATTTGACGATCATCCCGCCGGACGCGTAACTTTCTCTCTGTCAGCGCGGAACGGACGAAACAGGCGAAAAGCCTGAAGCGGCCGGAGCGCCGGCCAACGGCCTCGGGGGTCGGGTGGGTGCGCCCACCGGAGCCCCAACCGGGAGGTGCCCCCAGAAACGCCGCGAGGCGGATTTGGCGCGGCGAAACCGACCGGGTATGGTTACGAACCGGCAGGGCACCGGGCGGGTCGCGGAACATCGCGACGGCCGGCCTGCCGAATCCATGACGAGAGCGGCGCAAGCCGGTGGCGACATGGTGCCCGCGTTATTCGGGAGAAGCACGACGAACCGCGAAATATCGGTTTGACACGGCGGAAACGAGCGGGTAACGTAGTAAGAGTGCCTGGCGCTGATAGCGCTGGTCATGGGTACGGAAAAGCCCCGGTCGGGGCCCTGCGGTGGTGGGGTTTCTGGTTGGTGTGTGGTTGTTCTTTGAGAACTCAACAGGGTGCTTGTAAAGCCAGTG
>NZ_JBEXYP010000021.1:0-34439 GCF_040630995.1 Micromonospora sp. NPDC005710
CGAGGCGTTCCGCGCCTTCAACCAGACGCCGGAGGTTGCGGCGCCGACGCAGGCCCCGTCCCGTCTGCCGCTCATCATCGGTGCGGCAGCCGGTCACTCGACCTTCTCGACCGGAACCGCCACGTGCAGGCGCACCTGAGGCACCAGCATGTCGTCGACGTCGAGCGCCCGCGCCGCGCCGTCGGGCTCCCACCCGGTGCTGGTGAGGAACGTGCGGGTCGCCTCGTCACCGTCGAACGCCCAGGCCACCGCCCGGCTCATCCCGTCCTCCCGCCACAGGTCCACGGCCGCGGCGAGCAGCCGACTGCCGTGGCCCCGTCGCCCCCAGCGCGGCTCGACAAGCAGGTCGGTCACCGCCACCACGTCCGGGCCGAGCGCGTCGGCCGGCTCACCCGGGGCGAGGGCCTCGGCGTCGGCCGGGCCGGAGGCGGCGAACCCCACCAGATACGATTGCTCGGCCTGTTCGACGGCGACAAGCACCCGGTGCGCGCCCGAGGGCGGCTCCAGCACCGCGGCGCTCCACCGCCGGGCGAGGAACGCCTCGTCCAGGTTGTCGAGCACATGCCGAGGCAGGATCCGGCGGTACGCGACCCGCCAGGTCGCGAGCTGGATGCGTGCGATCTCGCCGGCGTCCTCGGGACGCGCCGGGCGGACGTACCCGAGAGCCATGGGACGGAAGCCTACGCAGGGCGAGGGAGACGACGGTGGCGCAGGGTGCCAACAGGACGACCGCGCAGGTCGTCGGGGTGGTGGTGCTCGCCGCGGCGGTCACCGGGTTCCTCGCCGTCGCGGCCGCCCGGCACGGCTTCTTCGACCTGAAGGTCTACTACGGGGCGTTGACCTGGTGGGTGCACGACGGCGGGGAGATCTACGACTACCTCAAGCCGGGCACCCAGTACGGCTTCACGTACCCGCCGTTCGCCGCGCTCGTCATGCTGCCGATGGCGTACCTGCCGTGGCCCGCCGCGATGGTGGTGAGCGTGCTCGCCAGCGCGGCCACCACCACTGTGCTGATCTGGTGGCTCGTCGACCCGATCGCCCGCCGCGCCGGCTGGACCAGGTGGTTCACCCTCGCCGTCGCGCTCTGCCTGGCCGCCGCGTTCGAGCCGTTGCGGGAGACCGTCAACTTCGGCCAGGTCAACACGCTGTTGCTCTTCCTGGTGGCGGTGGACCTGCTGCGGCTGCTGCCGGCCGGCAACCGGTGGACCGGGGTGGGCATCGGCCTCGCCACGGCGATCAAACTGACCCCTGGCGTGTTCATCGTCTACCTGCTGGTGACCGGGCGCTGGCGGGCCGCACTCACCGCGAGCGGCACTGCCGCCGGGGTGTCGCTGCTGGCCGCCGCGCTGTTCCCCGACGCGTCCCGGGAGTTCTGGACCGAGGCGCTGTGGAACACCGGTCGGGTGGGCGAGTTGGCCTTCGTCTCCAACCAGTCGCTGCGCGGGGTGGTCGCCCGGCTCGACCCGCAGCACCCGAGCACAGTGCTGTGGCTGGTCCTCGTGCTCGGCACCCTGGCGCTCTGGGCCTGGCGGTCCCGGGCCGCCGTCGCGGCCGGCGACGAGGCCACCGGGCTGGCGCTCACCGGCGCGGTGATGTGTCTGGTCAGCCCGGTCACCTGGGTGCACCACCTGGTCTGGCTGCTGCCCGCCCTGATCCTCCTCGTCGACAACGCGATGGCCGCGCCGGCCGGCCGCCGCCGGCGGGTCCTGCTCGTCGCCGCGACCATCGGGTACGCGCTGCTGATCAGCCGTACCGTCTGGTTCTGGGAGAAGGACTTCACCGGCGTCGACGGTTTCCTGGGCAGCAACGCCTACGTGTGGGTCAGTCTGGCGCTGCTGGCCTTCCTGCCGATCCGCCGCTGGCTCACCCCGGACGGGTCAACCGTCGAGGCGTCCGGCGTACCGCAGCTCGACCAGCCCGACCGGCGGGCCCCCACCGGCCAGCGGCACCTGGTAGGTCGAGCGCTCACCGTCCGGTGACAGGCCGGCGCGCTCGAAGAACCGCCGCGCGCGCCGGTTGTCCGCCAGCACCCACGCCCGGTACCCGTCCCAGCCCCGCTCGACGAGCCCACCCCGGGCCGCGTCCAGCAGCGACGCGGCGGTCCCGTCACCCCAGTGGGCCGGCTCCACGTAGAGCGCCACCACCTCGCCGACAGTCTCGTCCAGGTCGTCCCGGTCCTGGTTTCGGCGGTACGCCCCGAAGGTGGTGAAACCCACCACCGCACCGTCCACCTCGCCGAGCAGTGTGGTGAACGGATGCTCCGGATCGGCGGTGCCGATGTCGCGACGACGCTGCGCCCAGGCCACCACGTTGAGCCGCCCGAGCACCTCGTCCGGCATGAACCCGGCATAGCCCGCCTGCCAGCCGTGCACGTGCACCCGGGCGACCGCCTCGGCGTCGTCCGGCTCCTCCCGACGGATGGTCAGCATTGCACCGTTCTATGCCCCGTTGGTCGTCACGTCCAGCTTCCCGCACCGGCGTCGTACCGATGAATTAGTGTCGCCGACGATGACCGCACCGGAATCACTCTCGCTCGCCCAGGCCCGCCGCGTGGCGCTCGCAGCCCAGGGCTTCGCCGACCCGGCGCCGACAGGCGTGCCCACCCGCCGGCATCTCCGTCGGGTGCTGGGCCGGGTCGGGCTCATCCAGATGGATTCGGTGAACGTGCTGCAACGCGCGCACTACCTGCCGCTCTACAGCCGACTCGGGCCCTACCCGACCACACTGCTCGACCAGGCCGCCTACCGCCGCCCGCGTGAGCTGTTCGAATACTGGGGCCACGAGGCGTCACTGGTGCCCGTCGAGCTGCACCCCATGCTGCGCTGGCGGATGGTCCGCGCGCACAGCGAATCCTGGGGCGGCATGCGACGGATCGCCCAGGAGCAGCCGGAGCTTGTTGCCTGGGTCCGCGACGAGGTGGCCGCCCGGGGGCCGCTGACCGCCGCCGAGATCGAGCACGACGCCCCCCGCGAGACCGGCAACTGGGGGTGGAACTGGTCGGCGGTCAAGCGGGCGTTGGAATTCCTGTTCTGGGCCGGCGAGGTGACCGCCGCCGAACGCAGCACCTCTTTCGCCCGCCGCTACGACCTCCCCGAGCGGGTGCTGCCCGCAGCGGTGCTGGCCGCGCCCACCCCCACCGACGCCGAGGCGTACCGCACGCTGGTGGCCCTCGCGGCGCAGTCACTCGGGGTGGCCGCGGAGCCCGAGCTGCGCGACTACTTCCGGTTGCCGCTGGCCGGCGCACGGCAGGCCGTCGCGGAGCTGGCCGAGGCCGGTGAGCTGGTGCCGGTCACCGTGGAGGGTTGGCGCCAGCCGGCCTGGCTGCACACGTCCGCCCGGCTGCCCCGCTGGGTGCGAGGCAACACCCTGGTCAGCCCTTTCGATCCGCTGATCTGGGAACGGGCCCGCACCGAGCGGCTGTTCGGCTTCACCTACCGGATCGAGATATACGTCCCGGCCCCACAACGGGTCTACGGCTACTACGTGTTGCCGTTCCTGCAGGGCGACCGGTTCACCGCGCGGGTCGACCTGAAGGCCGATCGCAAGGCCGGGGTGCTGCTGGTCCCGGCCGCCTGGCTCGAACCCGGCGCCAACCCCGGAGAGACCGCCATGGCGCTCGCCGCCGAGCTGTACCGGCTCGCCGGCTGGCTCGGCCTGGACGCGGTGGCACCGCCCACCGCCGGCGACCTGGCCGGTCCGCTCACCGCCGCGTTGGCCGGCGTGTCCGGTGTACCGTGAGCGCGTGACGAGCGCTCCCGGACCGGTCGACCAGCCGCAGCCCGCCCCTGGCGCGGTCCACCTGGCGTCAGCCGACGGAAGCGCCGGTGGCCCTGGTCCCGGCGGCTTCGGTTCTGGTGGCCCGGGCGCTGGTGGCCCGGCTCCTGCCGGATCTGGGCCGGACGCGTGGCCGGCGGCCCCGCCGGATGGTTACGCGGCGCCTGAGCCGGACCGGCTCACCCGCTTCGTGCTGCGGCTCTACGAACGATCCCCACGGTGGGCGGTGCCGCTGGCCGCGCTCGGCTGCGTCGCCATCGGCATGAGCTACGCCCTGCTCAGCAACCCGACCCACGCCGACCCGGACGCCGCGCCCACCTGCCTGCTCAAGCTGACCACCGGGCTTGACTGCCCAGGCTGCGGTGGCACCCGCGCCCTCTGGTACGTGCTGCACGGCGACCTGCCGGCCGCCGCCCGGCACCACTTCGTCTTCATCTTCGCGCTGCCGTTCCTCGCGTACCTCTTCGTGGCGTGGGCGGGCAGCCAGGCGTTCGGTTGGCGACTGCCTGAGCTGCGGATCAGCTCGAAGGTCATCGGCGGTTTCCTTGCCGCATGGCTGGCCTTCTCGGTGCTCCGCAACCTGCCCTGGGCGCCATTCACCTCGCTCTACGTCTGACCGGCCACCGCCCGACGCGCCGCCCTCGCCCTGCCGCGCCTGACCTGCCGCCGTTTGACGCAATGGTGTCTGGTGCGCCGCGCCTGACCTGCCGTCGTCTGGCGCGCAGCCCTCTGGTGCGCCGCGCCTGACCTGTCGACGTCCGACGCGTTGGTGCCTTGCGCGCCGCCCCCAACTTGCTGCCGCTGAGGGTTTGTGTCTTGCGCACCGCTCCCGACCCGCCGCCCGATGCGCTGCCGCCCGATGTGTTGGTGTTCCCACTTGCGCCGCCGCGCGGATGTGGGGCTCGGCCGGCATTCGTTGTTCGGCGTCCTTTAGAGCTGACTCGTCTGCGACATCAGGGCCTCGTCCGTCTCCTCCTCCTCGTCGTCCTTCTCGTCTGACCGCTGCCTGCTTGGGCTGCTCGGGTTCGGGTGGCCGCTCGGGTCGTTGAAGTGTTGGGGTGGCGCTCGGGACGTTGGGCCTCGGGGTGCGCTCGGGCCGTTCGGGCGTTGGGGTGGCGCTCGGGACGTTGGGGCGTCGGGGTGCGCTCGGGCCGTTCGGGCGTCGGTGGGGCGCTTCGGGTACCGGCGGCGTGCCGAGGGCTCGGCGGTAGCTGCCGAAAGTCCTTTGAAGCCCGCCAGCCGATGATCGACTCGGCATGCAGGAAACCGGGCCATCCGCCCGACCCGGATACCGCGACTTCCAGGAGCCCGAGTCGATCACCGCGTTGGGCAGCTCTATACCCGCGCCGACGGCGCAACGGGGCCGACGGAGTTCGCCCAAGATCGTGCTCGATCCTGGATGTAGTGGTTTCGGGCGCTGGGGATGCCACTACATCCAGGATGTTGCGCGATCTTGTGGGCGGAAGCCACCGCTCGGGCTGGCACTGCCCGAGTCGTTCAGGAGGCTTGGACGGCGTGGCCCGTTCGGGCTTGCTCGGGCGTCGGCCTGGTCAGCCTGCTCGGGCGTTGGGCAGTTCAGCGTGTTCGGGCGTCGGGCGGCTCGGCGTGTTCGGGCTATCGGGCTGCTCGGCGTGTTCGGGCTATCGGGCTGCTCGGGCTGCTCGGGCTGCGGGGGGTCGTTCCGGTCGCGATTGAGCGTTCGGCCGTTCGGACCACTCGGTGGCCTGGGCCGCCTTCGGGCCGGCGCTCGTTGGCGTGGCGGCCCAACCGCCGGAGATGATGTCGTAAACGATTCAGCTCCAAAGGACATGGAGGACAAGGTCCGCCCCGGCCTCGACGAATGCCTGGGATCTGGACCCGCCCTGGCGCCTACCACTCCGGGCGCCGCACCAGCTCAGGCACTACGCCACTTCGAGGGCCGTGCCACCTCGAGGGCCGCGCCGGCTCGGGTGCCCGCCAGATCGGGCGCCACGGGATGTCGGCGGCTTGACTGCTGGCTGAGTGATCGAACTTGCACGGGGCGCGCCTGAGTTGGGCCGTGCGGCACCCCCCCACTACAGTCCCAGGAATGCCGGACATGGTGCAGCCCCAGGTCAAGTTGATCGCGTGGACCCAATTCGCGGCCCCGGACGACGTGCCGTGGTCGACGGACGCGGAGGGTGGCCAGGCGCTCGCTGAGTTCGCCGGCCGGGCCTGCTACCAGTCGTGGAAGAAGCCGAACCCGGCGACCGCCACCAACGCCGGCTACCTGGCGCACATCCTCGACGTGGGTCACCTGAGTGTGTTGGAGCACGGGTCGGTCACCTTCTACTTCACCGGGGTGTCCCGCTCCTTCACGCATGAGCTGATCCGGCACCGGCACTTCTCGTACTCCCAGCTCTCCCAGCGTTACGTCCCGGAGCGGGACGCGGCAATGGTCGAGCCGGCGGTCATCGCCGACGACCCGGAGCTGCACAAGAAGTTCGTGGAGGCTGCGGAGGCGAGCGTTCGGGCGTACACCGAATTGCTGGAGGGCCTTGAGCAGCGCTTCTCCGACGAGCCGAACCCGACGTTGCGTCGCAAGCAGGCCCGGCAGGCGGCGCGTGCGGTGCTGCCCAACGCCACCGAGACCCGGATCGTGGTCTCCGGCAACTACCGGGCCTGGCGGCACTTCGTCGCGATGCGGGCCACCGAGCACGCCGACGTGGAGATCCGCGAGCTGGCGGTGGAGTGCCTCCGCCAGCTCCAGGGGGTCGCCCCGAACGTGTTCGCCGACTTCGTGATCTCCAAGCTGGCGGACGGCACCGAAGTGGCGGCCAGCCCGCACGAGGCGTCCTGAGCCCTTCCCCGGCGGGCCCCGGCTGGTCGTCCGCTAGGTTGGACGGTATGACGCACGACCACCTTGACGCTGCGGCCCGACCGGCGTCCCGCCCCTTCGGCCGGCTGCTCACAGCCATGGTGAGCCCGTTCACCCCCGACGGCTCCCTCGATCTTGACGGCGCTGCCCGGCTGGCGAGCCACCTGGTCGATGAGCAGGGCAACGACGCGCTCGTGGTCAACGGCACCACCGGCGAGTCGCCGACCACCACCGAAGCGGAGAAGGAACACCTGATCCGGGCCGTGGTGGAGGCCGTCGGTGACCGTGCCAAGGTGGTCGCGGGTGTCGGCACCAACGACACCCGGCACACCATCGAGTTGGCCGCCGCCGCCGAGAAGGCGGGTGCCCACGGCCTGCTGGTGGTCACCCCGTACTACAACAAGCCGCCGCAGAGCGGGTTGCTGAGACACTTCACCGCGGTGGCCGACGCCACCGGCCTGCCGGTGATGCTGTACGACATCCCGCACCGCTCGGGCGTGCCGATCGACACCGAGACGCTGGTCCGGCTCGCCGAACACGGCCGGATCGTCGCGGTCAAGGACGCCAAGGGCGACCTGACCGCCACCAGTTGGGTAACCAGCCGGACCGCCCTCGCCTTCTACAGCGGCGAGGACGCGCTCACCCTGCCGGCGCTCGCCGTCGGATGCGTGGGCGTGGTCGGCACCTCGACGCACTTCACCGGGGCGCTGGCCGCACAGATGATCGAGGCGTACGACGCGGGGGACATGCCTGCCGCACTGGCCCTGCACCGCCGGCTGCTGCCGTTGTTCACCGGCATCTTCCGTACCCAGGGCGCCATCCTGGTGAAGGCGGGCCTGGCGTCGCTGGGCCTGCCAGCCGGCCCGGTGCGACCTCCGCTCGTGGACGCCACCGACGACGAGATCGCCCAGCTGCGCGCGGACTTCGCGGCAGCGGGCCTGGAGCTGCCCGAATGAACGAACGACACGATGGACGTCGAGTAACGGCGTCGCAGAATGAGGTGGACGCGTGACCGAGGCGCACATCGAGGCGGAACTACCCCCGCCGCTGCCGGAGGGCGGCCTGCGGATCATCCCGCTCGGCGGGCTCGGCGCCATCGGCCGGAACATGACCGTCTTCGAGTACGACGGCAAGTTGCTGATCGTCGACTGCGGGGTGCTGTTCCCCGACGTCGAGCAGCCGGGTGTGGACCTGATCCTGCCCGACTTCGGTCCGATCCTGGACCGGCTGGCCGACGTCCAGGCGATCGTGCTGACGCACGGCCACGAGGACCACATCGGCGCGGTGCCGTACCTGCTCGCCCACAAGCCCGACATCCCGCTGGTCGGCTCACAGTTCACCCTCGCCCTGGTCGAGGCGAAGTTGGCCGAGCGGCGCATCCAGCCGTACACGCTCACGGTGCGGGAGGGTGGCCGCGAGCGGCTCGGCCCGTTCGAGTGTGAGTTCTTCGCTGTCAACCACTCGATCCCGGACGCCCTCGCGGTGGCCATCCGTACCCCCGCCGGCCTGGTGCTGCACACCGGCGACTTCAAGATGGACCAGTTGCCGCTCGACGGTCGGATCACCGACCTGGCCGGTTTCGCCAGGCTCGGCGCCGAGGGTGTCGATCTGCTGCTGTCCGACTCCACGAACGCGGAGATCCCTGGTTTCGTCACCCCGGAGCGGGAGATCGGGCCGGTGCTCGACTCGATCTTCGCGAAGGCCAAGGGTCGCATCATCGTTGCGTCGTTCGCCTCGCACGTGCACCGCGTGCAGCAGGTCTTCGACTCCGCTGCCGAACACGGCCGTAAGGTCGCGCTGATCGGCCGGTCCATGGTCCGCAACATGGGCATCGCCCGGGACCTCGGCCTGCTCAACATCCCGGCCGGCCTGGTCATCAGCATCGACGAGGCGACCACGCTGCCGCCGGATGAGATCGTGTTGATGTCCACCGGGTCCCAGGGTGAGCCGATGAGTGCGCTGGGCCGGATGGCCAGCGGCGACCACCGGCACATCACCATCGCCCCCGGTGACACCGTCGTGCTGGCCTCCTCGCTGGTGCCGGGCAACGAGACCTCGGTCTACCGGGTGATCAACCGCCTCGCCCGGGCCGGCGCGGTGGTCGTGCACAAGGACGTGGCGAAGGTGCACGTCTCCGGGCACGCCCCGGCGGGCGAACTGCTCTACCTGCTCAACGTGGTCCGGCCCAGCAACCTGATGCCCGTGCACGGCGAGTGGCGTCACCTGCGCGCCCACGCCCGCCTCGGCATCGAGTCCGGGGTGGCCGCCGACCGGGTGGTGATCTGCGAGGACGGCGACGTTGTCGACCTGGTCGAGGGCCGCGCCAGCCTGGTCGGGCACGTGAAGAGCCGGTACGTCTACGTGGACGGCCTCGCCGTCGGTGACGTCAGCGAGTCGCTGCTCACCGAACGGCGCATCCTCGGTGACGGCGGTTTCATCGCCACCACTGTCGTCGTCGACTCGGTCACCGGCAAGGTGGTCGCCGGCCCGACGCTCTCCGCGAAGGGCTTCTCCGAGGACCCGGAGGCGTTCAACCCGGTGGTGCCGCTTGTCACCGAGGCGCTCAACCGGGCCGCGGCGGACGGCATCACCGACCCGCACCAGCTCCAGCAGATCGTCCGGCGGACCGTGGGGCGGTGGGTCAACGACAAGTACCGTCGTCGACCGATGATCGTGCCGACAGTCGTCGAGGTCTGAGCAACTCCCGCTGACGCCGGTCCACCCGAGACGGGGTGGGCCGGCGTTCGCCGTACCCGGGGTCAGGGCAGGGCGGTGACGGCCTCGGCGTACGCGACGCCGGTGGCGATGGCGGCGTCCAGGAGGACCCGTAGCTGCGCCGGGGCGACCCCGTGCGCCAGGTCGGTGGCCACGTCGCCGGCCAGCACCAACTCGTCGCCGAGATCGTGCGCGTACGCCTTCGGCAGCAGCCGGTCGTGGTTCCAGGCGTTGCAGAACGCGTACGCCTCGGCGCGGCGGGTCGCCGGCAGCCGGCGGTTGGCCATGGCGCGGGCGTGCAGCACCTCGCCGCGCTCACCGGCCCGCCGGAACTGGATCACCGCGCCGTCCCAGTGGCCGACCACCGTCCCGCCCTCGTCCACCAGGTACGTGTCGCCGCGCCCGTCCAGGATCGAGGTGATCATGGTGAGGGAGAGCGCCGACAACTCGCGTTCACCCAGCTCGGCCTCGGCCTCGGAGGGGTCGGTGTCGCGCTCGTCAGGCTCGTCGTCGGTGGGCAGGGCAACCGGCGCCGCGAGGGGGCGCTCGGCCAACCAGGCGGCCATCCGTCCGGAGTGGTGCCCGGTGCCGTTGCGCGCGTCGAAGCTGCCGGCCAACTCGCTCGCCACCCCGAGCAGCAGCGCCCCGAGGGCGGCGACGTCCACCTCGGTGGCGGTCCGTTCGCCGTACGCCGGGCGGGGCATCGTCCGCCCACCCAGCCCGGCGTCCACGGCCAGCCCGCAGACGAGTGCCCCGGCGGCGGCAAACTCCATGGCGGCGAGATCGTCGGTCGGCCGGTCCAGCCGGGGCAACTGCTCGGCCAGGATGGCCAGCCCGCGTTCCAGGTGCCCGCCCAGCGCGCAGAACCGCAGGTGCGCGGCGAGGTGCGGGAACGCCGCAGGTTCGTGCCGGTGCCGTCGGTACGCCCGCACGTGCGCCGCCGCGGCCCGCTCCGGCTCGCCGGTGCGCAGTGCCGGCAGCAGAGCGGCGACCAGGTCCCGTTCGGGCTGGTCGGTGCAGGACCGTAGGTCAGCGTCGGGTGCGGCGAGCTCGGTGAGCGCCGCGGTCCACTCGCCCCAGCCGGCGAGTAGATCGGCGCGCCGGGCCGAGGCGCAACCGGGGCAGCCGCCCGCCGGGCCGGGTCGTTTGCCGGACCACCGCTCGTACCAGTGTCGGGCTGTGGGTTCGTCGCCCAGGTGATCGGCGATCCGGCAGTGCAGCTCCGCGACGGTCGGGGTGTCCGGACCGTCCGCGCCGACCCGGTGGGCCAGGTCGTGCAGCAGGGACCGGGTCTGGTCCAGCCCGACCCGGGGGGTGCCGAGAAGCGCCTCCACCGCGTACCGCTGGTAGCGCAGCAACAGCCCGGTCTCCGGATCGGTGAGCAGGTCGGGGCGGTGGTCGGCGGCGGCCCGGCAACGCCGGACCGGCTCGACCAGACGCCACCGCTCCCCGTGCAGCAGGTACGCCTCGATCAGCGCGAACCGCGCATCCATCCCGGACCTGACGTCGCCGGCCGCGTCGGCGCGCTCGGCCAGCCGTTCCAGGGCCACCTGCCGGGCCGGGCCGTCGGGAAGGTCCCGGGCGTCGGCGAGCGCGGCTTCCAACGCCGGTACGCGGCCCCGCCCGGGGCGGTCACCGGCACCGGTGGACGGTGTGCCGGTGCGGCTGCCGGTGACCTCGTCCCGGCCGGTCACGAGGGCACCGCGCCGGGCAGTCGACGAACCGCCACGGCCAGCTGGCAGCCGGTGGAGATGCCACAGTCGAGCAGTTGGTCGAGCTGGTGGGGGGTCACGCCGCGTTCCAGGTCGGTGATCACCTCTCCGTACACCCGGGCCCGACCGTTGTCGTCGACGTGCACGAAAGCCTTCGGCCAGAGCCGGTCGTGGTTCCAGGAGTTGCAGAACGCGTACAGCTCGGGCACCCGTTCGATGCCGAAGGTCGGGTCGACCATGGTGCGGATCTGAAGAAGTTCCCCGTCGCCGCCGACGCGGAGGAACCAGATCAGGTTGTCGTCGAAGTGGCCCACCAACTCGCCGTCCGCAGTCGGGTCGACGGACCGGCCGCGGGCAGCGAGCACCGCGGCGACCAGTTCGCCGGTCAGCGGGCGCAGAGCGCCAGGGTGCCCGGCCAGCGGATCGTCCGGATCACCCTCGATTTCCGGCGACGCCATGGGGCATCCCTTCTGAGGCGGATATCACGACCGGCGGTGGGGTTCGTTTTACGACGCGCGGACACGACCCGGAAAAGCGGGGATCTGCCCGGCCCCACCGTTACCGTGACTCTATGGCGGGCCGTACCTCTCAGGCGAGTCGGCGGCGCGGCGCGTCGCCGCGTGGTGGCTCCAACAGTCGTGCCCGTCAACCGGCGAAGAAGACCCCCCGGGCGCCGGTGCGACGTCGCACCACGCCGCAGCGGCCCAGCCCGGCTGTCTACGTCGGCCGTGCGGTCGGTGCACTGTGGATGGGGCTTGCGCACGGAATGGGCTGGGCGGTGCGCGCCGCCGGCCGGCAGGCCGCCTCGGCCCGTGACCTCGACCCGGAGCACCGTCGGGATGGCGCGGGACTGCTCCTGTTCGGGCTCGCCCTGCTCTCCGCGGTGGCGCTCTGGCTGTCCGGGGCGGGGCCGGTGGGTGCGCAGCTCGCCGACACGATCCGGCTGTTCCTGGGCGCGATCTCGATCGTCGTACCGGTGCTGCTGATGATCGGGGCGTGGCGGCTGATGCGTCAGCCGGCCGATCCGGAGCACCGGGGGCGTGGCCTGATCGGCTGGGGCTCACTGCTCGTGTCGACGGCCGCGCTGCTCCAGATCGGCCAGGACCCGGCCGACACGGTGGAACGTGACTTCGCCGGCGGCCTGGTCGGCGCGGGTGTCGGCGGTCTGCTGGAGCGGGCCGTCACCGCCTGGGTGGCGGTGCCGCTGCTGATCCTGCTGCTGCTCTTCGGTCTGCTCGTGGTGACCGCGACGCCGATCAACAAGATTCCCGAGCGGCTGGGCCTGCTCGCCGGAGGGCTGGTCAGCGCACCGGACGCCGACGAGGAGGTCGACGAGCCGGCCGTCAGACCGGCGCGCAAGCGCCAGTCGAAGCGGATGCCACCACCACTGGACCCGGACGACTTCGAGGACCTGGACGGGGTGGACCTCCAGGAGACGATGGTGCTGCCCCGCAAGGCTCCGGCGAAGGTGCCGGCGAGCCGCAAGCCACCTGTCGATCCGCCGGAGCACTCGCCCGCCCCGACCCGGGCCGAGCAACTCGCGTTGACCGGGCTGGCCGGGGACTACACCCTGCCGCCGGCCAACATGCTCAGCGCCGGGGCCGCCGCGAAGACCCGCAGCAAGGCCAACGACGAGGTGATCGCCGCGCTGACCGGCGTGTTCGACCAGTTCGACGTGGACGCCGCGGTCACCGGCTTCACCCGTGGCCCGACAGTCACCCGTTACGAGGTGGAGTTGGGGCACGGCGTCAAGGTCGAGCGGATCACCCAGCTGTCCCGCAACATCGCGTACGCGGTGAAGTCGCCGGACGTGCGGATTCTCAGCCCGATCCCGGGCAAGAGCGCCGTCGGCGTGGAGATCCCGAACACCGACCCGGAGAACGTGGCCCTCGGTGACGTACTGCGCTCCCGGGCGGCGACCAGCGACCACCACCCGATGGTGGTGGCGCTCGGCAAGGACATCGAGGGCGGCTACGTGGTGGCCAACCTCGCGAAGATGCCGCACATTCTCATTGCCGGGGCCACTGGCGCGGGAAAATCGAGCTGCCTCAATACTCTGCTGGTGTCCGTCCTCACCCGGGCCACGCCGGACGAGGTGCGGCTGCTGCTGATCGACCCGAAGCGGGTCGAGATGACCGGGTACGAGGGCATCCCGCATCTGGTCACCCCGATCGTGACGAACGCCAAGAAGGCTGCCGAGTCGCTGGACTGGGTGGTCCGCGAGATGGACATGCGCTACGACGACCTCGCCGCCAACGGGGTTCGGCACATCGACGACTTCAACCGCAAGGTCCGCAACGGCGAGATCAAGGCCCCGCCGGGCAGCGAACGCGAGATGCGTCCGTACCCGTACCTGTTGGTGATCGTGGACGAGTTGGCCGACCTGATGATGGTCGCGCCGCGCGACGTGGAGGACTCCGTCGTCCGGATCACCCAGTTGGCCCGCGCCGCCGGCATCCACCTGGTCCTGGCCACCCAGCGGCCCTCCGTCGACGTGGTGACCGGTCTGATCAAGGCGAACGTGCCGTCCCGGCTGGCGTTCGCCACCTCATCCCTCGCGGACTCCCGGGTCATCCTCGACCAGCCGGGCGCGGAGAAGCTGCTCGGCCGTGGTGACGGGCTCTTCCTGCCGATGGGTGCCTCCAAGCCGGTCCGCATCCAGGGCGCCTGGGTCACCGAGCGCGAGATCGCCGACGTGGTGAAGTTCTGCAAGGACCAGCGTGAGCCGGAGTTCCGTAAGGACGTGCTGGCCCCGGCACAGGAGAGCAAGAAGAAGATCGACGAGGACATCGGCGACGACCTGGACCTGTTGGTGCAGGCGGTCGAGCTGGTGGTCACCTCGCAGTTCGGCTCGACGTCGATGCTGCAACGCAAGCTGCGGGTCGGTTTCGCCAAGGCGGGCCGCCTGATGGACCTGATGGAGACCCGGGGAGTCGTCGGGCCGTCCGAGGGGTCGAAGGCACGTGACGTGCTGGTCAAGCCGGACGAGCTGGACGAGGTCCTGAGCGGCCTGCGCGGCGACGTGGACTGACCGGGCGGTCGACAGTGGACACACGACGGGCCCGCCGGTAACCGGCGGGCCCGCGACGTGGGGAGCGGTCAGTTGCTGATCAGCGCGGCGAAGACCACCACACCGAGGATCGCGGCGACGACGCTGGCCGCGGCGGCGTACCACCCCAGCGGCTTGTCACCGAGCACCGCGCCGACGACACCCGCGACGACGCCGAGCACACCGAAGATGATCGGGCTGAGCAGCAGGGCCAGGACCGCGAAGACGAAGCCCACGATGGTGAGGATGCGGGCGGCGTTGCTGCGGGGACGGGCGGTGCTGGGCATGTCGGCCATGTCTTCCTCCGGGTGAGAGCCTGTCGTGACGAATTGATCACTACCCACTGTGGGCACTGGCCACGCCTGCCGACGACGCACCTCAGTGGAAGATTTTGAGACCGATCACGCCGGCGACCACCAGCAGGAGGCAGAGGATGCGGGGCAGGCTCGCCGACTCACCGAGCGCCAGCATCCCGACCAGCGCGGTGCCGACCGCGCCGATGCCGACCCAGGCCGCGTAGCCGGTGCCGACCGGAATGTCCCGCAGCGCGTACGACAGCCCGGCCATGCTCAACAGCAGGGTCACCACGAACACCACGGACGGGACCAGCCGGCTGAAACCGGCGCTGCGGTCCAGGGCGATCGCCCAGGCCGTCTCCAACAGTCCCGAGATCACCAGTACGAGCCAGGCCATCGTCCACCTCACGGAAGTGCCCGGGCTGCCGCACCGGGACGAGTCGGGTCTGCACGTCACGCGGGACGTCTTGGCCTGACCGGGTACGCCCACCACTCGTCCGGAGCGGCCGAACATCCGGCCACCGGTGCCGACGCTAGCACCGCACCCGGCGCCGGGGCGGTGACCACCGACACGCTCCGTTGACCTCCACCTGACTTCAACTTGCAGTATCGCCAGCATGACCATGCTCTACGCCGACCCCGAGGTCGCCGCCGCGCTGGACGCCGCCACCACTGTCGGCGCCATGCGCGCCGCCCTCCTGGCCGCGTACGAGGGACGCCTGATCGCGCCGCCCCGAACCGCCGCGCCACTGAGCGGCGGACGGATGGTGCTGACCGCCGGGCACCTGGTCGACGAGTGGTACGGCTTCCGCTCGTACGACACCTTCGGCCACCCGCAGGGCGAGCAGTTGGTGGTGCTGCACGACGCCCGGACCGGGGCGATCCGGGCGGTCGCCGTCGGCGAGGAGTTGGGCTCCCGGCGTACCGGAGGGTTGGGTGGTGTCGCGGTCGACGCGCTGGCCCGTCCGGAAGCCGCCACCCTCGGGGTGATCGGCTCCGGTCGGCAGGCGTGGACGCAGGTCTGGGCCGCCGCCGCGGTCCGCCCGCTGCGCGAGGTGGTGGTGCACAGCCGGTCCGCCGCCCGGCGGGAGGCCTTCGCCGCCCGGGTCGGTGCCGAGCTGGGCGTGCCGGGCCGTGCGGTGGCTGACCCGGGCCTGGCCGTCGCCGGGCGGGACCTGGTGGTGCTGGCGACCACCAGCCCGACACCGGTGCTCTGCGCCGCCGACCTCAGCCCCGGCACGCACGTCAACGCTGTCGGCTTCAAGCAGCGTGACCGAAGCGAGTTCGGCACCGACCTGCTGGACACCGCCGACCTGCTGGTCACCGACTCGCCGGCCCAGGCGGCGGACTACCAGCCGCCGATGCTCGCTGCCACACCCCCGTACACCGGGCGGTTGCGCGACCTGGGCAGCGTCCTGGCCGGCGCGGTCCCCGGCCGGACCACCGCGGACCAGATCTCCGTCTTCTGCTCCACCGGCCTGGCCGGCACCGAGGTCTTCCTGCTCGACGCGCTCACCCGGGTCGGCGCCGAGGCGCGCTGACCGGAATGAGGTCCGCCCCCGTGTCAACCGTCTCCGCAGCCCGCGTGCGTCGGCCCACCGGGCCGGCCCGGTACCCTCGGATGGTGTCTGCCACCTCTCCTTCTCCCGCTGAGCCCGCCGAGGGCCGTCGCGTCGCCCTGCTGACCCTGGGCTGTGCCCGCAACGAGGTCGACTCGGAGGAGCTGGCCGCCCGCCTGCACGCCGACGGCTGGCAGGTCACCACCGACGGCGAGGGCGCCGACGTGGTGGTCGTCAACACCTGCGGTTTCGTGGAGAAGGCCAAGCAGGACTCCATCCAGACCCTGCTCGCCGCCGCCGGGACCGGCGCCAAGGTGGTCGCCGCCGGCTGCATGGCCGAGCGGTACGGCCGGGAGCTGGCCGACAGCCTGCCCGAGGCTCAGGCGGTGCTGAGCTTCGACGACTACCCCGACATCGCCGCCCGGCTGAACGCCGTAGTGGCCGGGGAGCAGATCACCGCGCACACCCCACGAGACCGGCGTGAGCTGCTGCCGTTGACCCCCGTGCAGCGCCGCGACAGCACCGTGTCCCTGCCCGGCCACGGCACGGTGAGCCGCACCGTCGTCGACACCGACGAGCACACCCCCGCGCACCTGCGCCAGGTGCTGCGCCGACGGCTCGACAACGGGCCGGTGGCCTCGCTGAAGCTGGCCAGCGGCTGTGACCGCCGCTGCGCGTTCTGCGCCATCCCGGCCTTCCGGGGGGCCTTCGTCTCGCGTACGCCGGACGAGCTGCTCGCCGAGGCGGAGTGGCTGGCCAAGAGCGGCGTACGGGAACTGGTGCTGGTCAGCGAGAACTCCACCTCGTACGGCAAGGACCTGGGTGACCCGCGCGCCCTGGAGAAGCTGCTGCCCCAACTCGCCGCGGTGACCGGCATCGTGCGGGTGCGGGCCAGTTACCTCCAGCCGGCCGAGACCCGGCCCGGGCTGGTCGAGGCGATCGCCAACACCCCGGGCGTTGCCCCGTACTTCGACCTGTCGTTCCAGCACTCCAGCGAACCGGTGCTGCGCCGGATGCGACGTTTCGGCTCCACCGACCGTTTCCTGGAGCTGCTGGCGAGCGCCCGCGCCCTGGCCCCCGACGCCGGCGCCCGGAGCAACTTCATCGTCGGTTTCCCCGGCGAGACCCGCGCCGACGTCGACGAGCTGGTCCGGTTCCTCACCGAGGCCCGGCTCGACGCGATCGGCATGTTCGACTACAGCGACGAGGACGGCACCGAGGCCGCCGGCCTGCCCGGCAAGGTTTCCGCCGCGACCATCAAGCGGCGGTACGACCGGCTCAGCGCCCTCGCCGACGAGCTCTGCTCGCAGCGGGCCGAGGACCGCCTCGGTTCGACTGTCGAGGTGCTCGTCGACTCGATCGAGGACGGCGTCGTGGAAGGCCGGGCGGCCCACCAGGCGCCGGAGGTGGACGGTTCCACCACGCTCGTCGCCCCGGCCGAGGGTGGGGTCGACCTGGCCGCGCTGCGTCCTGGTGATCTGGTACGCGCAACGGTGACCGGCACCGAAGGGGTGGACCTGCTCGCCGTGCCGGATGAGATGATCTCGGCGGCGCCCGGCGCGGCACGGTGACGGCGGGCCCGAGCGGAGCGGGGGACCCAGGTGGTGCGGTGCCGGGAACGCCACGGCGACCCGAGCGGAGTGCGGCGGTGACCGGGGCCACGGAGTCGACGCCGGCCCGGGTGGTCGCCGTGGTGCCGGTGGTCAACGCGGCGAACGCGCTGACCGCCCTGCGGCTGGTGCTGGTGCCGGTCTTCGCCGCCTCGGTGATCGTGTCCGGGATGACCCACTCCGGTTGGCGGATGGCGGCCTGCCTGATCTTCGCGGTGGCGTCGGCGACCGACCTGGTGGACGGCTGGATCGCCCGCCGCTTCGGGCTCGTCACCTCGGTCGGCAAGGTGGCCGACCCGATCGCCGACAAGGCGCTCACCGGCGCGGCCCTGGTGCTGCTCTCCTGGTACGACCGACTGCCCTGGTGGGTGACCGCGCTGATCCTCGTCCGCGAGCTGGGCATCACCGGGTTGCGGTTCTGGGTGATCCGGCACGGCGTGATCGCCGCCAGCCGAGGCGGCAAGGTCAAGACCGCGCTCCAGATCCTGGCCATCGCCTGGTACCTCTGGCCGATGCCGGCCGCCCTCGCCGCCGTCGGCCCCTGGATCATGGCTGCCGCCGTCCTGGTCACCGTCGCCACCGGCTTCGACTACATAGCCCAAGCCCTCCGCCTCCGCCGCCCCCGCTAACCCACCCCGCCCCACCCGCCCCCCCGGGCCTCCGGCCTCCGGCCCTCCAGCGCCCCGTTGATCATGAGGTTGTCGAGGTCCGGGGCGGTGTGTCGCAACGTCAACCTCATGATCGACGCGATCGGGTCGGGGGTGGGGGTTGGGGTGGGGGTTGGGGTGGGGGGTGGGGGGTGGGTTTGGGGATCGGTTGGTCGGGGAGGGCTGGTGCGGTGGTGGGCGGACGGTGATGGTGGAGTGGGTGGTGGTGTCGACGTGGGTGATGACGGGGTGGGTGGGTCTGGGGTGGGTGGGTCTGGGGTAGGTGGTTCTGAGGTGGAGAGTGCGGCGGCTGCGGTGGTGCACCGGCTCGCCGAGCGGCACGAGACCCTGGCCACCGTCGAATCGCTCACTGGTGGGTCGCTCGCCGCTTCGATCGTGACCATCGCCGGGGTCAGCGGGATCTACCGGGGTGGCCTCGTGGTCTACGCCACCGAGTTGAAGGCGACCCTGGCCGGCGTCCCCGCCGAGCTGCTCGCCGAGCGAGGGCCGGTGGACCCGGAGGTGGCCGCCGCGCTCGCCGAGGGGGGCCGGCAGCGGTGTGGCGCGGACTGGGGGCTGGCCACCACCGGGGTCGCCGGCCCGGAGCCGCAGGACGGAAAACCGGTGGGCCTGGTCTACGTGGCGGTCGCCGGCCCGAACGGCGGCGAGGTCCGCCAGCTCGACCTGGGCACCGGGCGGGACCACGTCCGCGCGGAGGCGGTGGTCGAGGCGCTGCGGCTGCTCGCCGAGCGGCTCACCGCCGCGACCTCCTGAACGCCAGGGCCGGAACTGCCAACTCCCCACCAGCCGGAACCGCGATGGAGACCCACCGGATCCGACCCGTGTCGCCCGGGTCCGCCGCCCGGCCTACGGCCGGAACCCGCCGGAACGGGCGGGAACGGGCGGCGGCCGGGTCCCGGTGGGCCCCGTCCCGGCGAACCGACGGGCGGGGCGGGATGTCGCCCGGGCCCGCAACGGGTACGGTTGCGGGAAGGCTCCGACGTTCGGGGCCGGCGCGGCCCGCCGCGACCGGCTGCCCGTCGGCGGGCGTGAGGTATCCCTCAGGGGGAGGTGCGATGATCCTGCTACGCCGGGTGATCGGTGACGCACTGCGAGCGCGCCGACAGGTTCAGCAGCGCACGCTGCGTGAAGTCTCCACCGCCGCGAATGTCAGCCTCGGCTACCTCTCCGAGATCGAGCGCGGGCACAAGGAGCCGTCGAGCGAACTGCTCGCCGCGATCTGTGACGCCCTCGGTGCCCGCCTGTCCGAGCTGTTGCTGGAGGTGAGCGACACCGTGGCGCTCGCCGAGCAGATGCCCGGGGTGCTCGTCTCGATGCCGGACGAGCCGGCCGACGCCGCCAAGAGCACCAACCGGGGGGTCCGTCAGGTCACCTCCGACGGCAAGGTCGCCGTCTCGGTCCGCCAGGAGTCGCCGCTCAAGGCCACCCTGCGCAGCACCCGGGTCCGCCCGACCGAGCGCGACCGGGACGTGGTCTGCGCGGCCTGAGCCGCCGATCGGGTTGACCGTGGGCGGGCTCGCCCCGGCCGCGTAGGGTTGCTCGCAGGAGCCGCCGGTGCCGTCGACGCCCGGTACGGATGCCCCATTGGCGTTCGGCTGGGACGATGGAGACCGGCCGGTGACGGTCGGTCGGTTCAGCCGGCCCGGCCGTGGTGGAGCGACGCTACTGAGGGGATACCACGGAGATGGCGAACCCGTTCGTCAAGGGTTGGAACTACCTGATGGCACTCTTCGGTGCGAAGATCGACGAGCATGCCGATCCCAAGGTGCAGATCCAGCAGGCCATCGAGGATGCCCAGCGGCAGCACCAGGCGCTCGTTCAGCAGGCTGCCGCGGTGATCGGCAACCAGCGTCAGCTGGAGATGAAGCTGTCCCGGCAGATGACCGAGGTCGAGCGGTTGCAGGGCAACGCCCGGCAGGCGCTGGTGCTGTCCGACCAGGCCCGGGCCAAGGGTGACGAGGCCGAGGCGGTGCGGTTCGAGCAGTCCGCGCAGACGCTCGCCAGTCAGCTCGTGTCCGCCGAGCAGGCCACCGAGGACCTGAAGACCCTGCATGACCAGGCGCTGGGCGCCGCCGCCCAGGCCCGCCGGGCGGTCGAGAACAACTCGATGATCCTCCAGCAGAAGCTCGCCGAGCGCACCAAGCTGCTCAGCCAGCTGGAGCAGGCCAAGATGCAGGAGACGGTGGCCCGCTCCCTGGAGTCGATGTCGTCGCTCACCGCACCCACCAACACGCCGTCACTGGACGAGGTGCGTGATCGCATCGAACGGCGGTACGCCAACGCGATGGGTCGCGCCGAACTGGCCGGCAACTCCGTCGAGGGCCGTATGTTGGAGATTCAGAAGGCCACCATCGACTCGGCCGGCTCGGCCCGGCTCGAGCAGATCCGGTCCAGCATGGCGGGGGAGCAGCTCGGCGGTGCTGCCCAGCGGCAGGCTGTGCCGCAGGCCGAAAAGACCGGCCCGGCGAACGACCCGACGGCTGCCGCCCGCCTGGACGAGCTGCGCGCCAGCATGGCTCGCGAGCGGGGCACCGGCGACCCGACCGCCGCCGGCTGAACGACCGGATCGAGGGGGTCACTGTGGCTGACGAGCGGACGCGGTACTTCCGGCGGTTGGGTCGGCTTCGCCGATCGGCCCGACGGTGGAGTGTGCTGGCCGGAGGGCTCGGCGGTGCGGCGGCGGTGCTGACTCCGTACGCCGGCCTTGGTCTGCCCGACGCGGCCTGGGCCGGCGCCGCGGGCAGTGCGGTGGCGCTCGCCGCCTGGCGTTGGATCGACGTGCGCGCCCTGGCCGCCCAGCCGGCGCCTCCGGCGCTGGATCCGGCCGAGGCGGCGGCCCGGTCGCGGGCCCGGCTGATCGCCGCCGTCGAGCGACTGCCGGTCGGCCCGGGTGTGTTGGCCGAGGTGCGTCGGGTTCGTTCCCGGATCGCGCTGCGCGGCACCAGCGCTGGGGAGCAGTGGGCCCGACTGGACCGGGCGGCGCTCACCCTGGCCGGGATGGCCCCCCGGCTCACCGGCCTGGCCGAGCCGGCGGTGCTGGAGGCCGCCGCCGCCGACCGTTCGCTGCGTGACCTGGCCGCACGGGTGGCGAGCGTCGAACGCGCGCTACGGTTGGCCCCGACCGATGCCCGGCCGCCGCTGGCCGAGGCGCACGCCGCGCTCACCGCCCAACTGGAGGGCGGGGTGGCGGCGTACGAGCGGCTGGTGGTCGCCGCCGCCGGCTATCTGGCCGAGGACTCCCGCCCGGAGACCGCCCACCCGGCCGCCGACCGGCTCACCGAGGCGACCGACCTGCTGCACGGGGTGGCCGGGGCCCTTGCCGAGCTGCGGAGCGTCGGCACCCCGCTGCGCGCGCCGACGCGCTGAGCGAGCACGCCCCACGGGACCGCGCGGACGCGCCGCCGGGCGGCGCGCGAGACCGCGCGCACCGCCCCGAGGCCGCCCGGCCGGTCACTGTGGTGCCGTCACCACCACCGGTCCGGTGTACGGCGAGGTGCCGACGACGTTGAACGACCGGATGCGGTAGTGGTAGGTCACGCCCCGGGCCAGGCCCGTGTTGGTGAAGCCGCGGCCGGTCACCGTGAAGGTGGCCACCTCGCGGTCGAATGCCGGGTCGAGTGCCCGCTGCACCGTGAACCCGGCACCCGGGCCGCCGGGTGGGCTCGCCTCCCAGGCCAGGATCACCGTCGCGGTGTCCGGGCCCGGTGAGCTGGCGGTGGCTGTCAACCCGGTCGGAATGCCCGGTGCGGGAGGCGAGGTCGCAGTGGCGACAGTCGACCACGCCGAGGCGGCGCCCAGGTAGGTGGTCCGCACCCGGTAGTAGTACGTGGTGTCCGGTGCCACTGTCGGGTCCAGGTGGTTGTCGCCGACCCCGATCGCCGTGGTGCCCGGGCCGCTGGTGAACGTCGGGTTGGTGGCCCGCTGCACGTCGATGCCCGTGGCGAACGAACGGTTGGTCCAGCGCAACGCGATGCGCAGCGGCGCGGCCGGCGGGAGCGTAGCGACC
This sequence comes from Micromonospora sp. NPDC005710, assembly GCF_040630995.1. Lineage (NCBI taxonomy): Bacteria > Bacillati > Actinomycetota > Actinomycetes > Micromonosporales > Micromonosporaceae > Micromonospora > Micromonospora sp. NPDC005710. The sequence continues at coordinate 22,226 of NZ_JBEXYP010000021.1, forward strand.
AGCCCGCTCGGCGCGGCCAGGTGCACCGAGGCGGGTACGCCGTTCGACCAGGACGAGTAGCTGCTCGCGTTCTCCGCCCGGATCCGGTAGTGGTACGTCACCCCGGGGGTGACTGTCGCGTCGGTGTAGCGGGTCGCGGCGGCCGCGACGGTGATCGTGGTGACCTCACCGTCGAAGGTCGCGTCGGTGGCCCGTTGCAGCAGGTGGCTGGTGGCGGGTGGTCGGCCGCCGTTGCTGGTCCAGGCCAGTGCGATAGCGGGTAGCGCGGTGGCGGTCCCGGGCACCGGTGTGGCGGTCAGCCCGGTCGGTGCCTTCGGCGCCACCCGCAGCACCAGCGGTCGGCTCATGCCGCCATCGCGGTGGCCGGCGAGCTGGCTGTGCCAGCGGTACTCCCAACCCAGGTTGACCAGGTGGTTGACCACGGTGGCGGGTCGCCCGTCGGCGGGGCTGACCGGCGTCGACCCGGTCCGCGCTCCGGCCGGGCGGCAGGGGTCGAGCAGCCGGACGCTGTCACCCAGCTTGAACGGCAGCGCCGGCGCGACGGGACGCAGCGCCACCACCACGTCCTCACGGGGGTTGACCCGGATGATCCCCTTCCAACCCAGCTCCGTGCCGTGCGGGGGTCGCAGCGTGCCGTCCCAGCCGACCCGGTTGATCACCTGTACGTCGCAGCCGCCGACGTGCAACGGCTCGGTCTGCCGGACGTTGCCGCTGATCCGCCAGACCTGCGTTCCGTCGGTGGGCGCCCCCACCGGCACGGCGGGATCGGTGGCGAAGAGCACCTCGGTGACCGGGTCGGTCGCACCGAGCGGCAGCGTCCTCGGGTTGAGCGGCCCGCCGTGCGGGTGCCCCACCCCGAGCCGACCCGCCCACCGGCCGTGGTCCGGTTCGACGATCTGCTGGGCGGCCTTGACCTCGATCGGCACTGTCACCGCCCCGGTGCCGGCCGTCGGCGTGAACGTCACAGTGGTGGCGTGCACCGGCACCGTCGTCTGCACCGGAGTCCTGGCGCCGAAAGCCCTGTCGTACGCCGGCTGCGGCACGATCGGCGGGCGCTGGCTGGCCGCGTACGCCTGGGGTAGCCGTTCGCGCAGCCGGTCCAGGTCGTACGGCGGCGCGGGCGTCCCGGTGACCCGGAACTGGAGCAGCGTGCGGGTGTTCGGGCCGTACCCCGGTTCGGTAGGGGGTGGGCCGCCCTCGGCGCTGCGGTCCGGTGCGTCGGTGTGCTGGTCGTAGCGGCCGTCGAAGCCGGGCAGCGGGGCCGGGGCGTCGTTGTACAGGATCAGTGTGCTGCCCGCCGGCACCGTGGAGAAGTCGACGAGCACGTCGGCCCGTTCACCAGGGGCGAGCAGCACGGTATGCCCGTCGACGTTCAGCACTGTCGGGTCGAGCCGGTCGTAGCGGTAGCCGATCGGCCGGTTCGGCAGCACCACCGGCGCCGGCAGGAGGCCCGCCTCGTTGCCGATCTGGATGAACTCCGGGCCGGCCGAGCGGGGGTCCGGCACACCGCCGTCTCGTCCGTCGGTCGGCCACCCGGCCGGACGGTCCGCCGCCCGCGAGGCCGGCACCATCGGCACCTCACCGCTGTCGGGGTCGGAGAGCGCCCCGTCGGCCGTCCACATCGGCGCGTCCGAGCACGCGCGGTAGAGCTGGAGGTTGAGGCTGCGGTCCAGGCATGCGTTGAGGATCCGGAACCGGTACGTGCGCGGTCGCACCTCCAGGTACGGGTAGGCGACGCCGTTGACGAGCGGGGTGTCGCCGTACGCCTCGGGGACGGCCGACGGGTGCGGTACGCCGGGGCTCAGCGGCGGCTCGTCCGGCGCGCCGACCGGGTCGTGGTACGGGTTCGGCACCCAGCCGTCGGCGTGGGTGTCGTCCGGGGCGGAGTTGCGGGACCAGGGCCCGTAGTCCCACCGGCCGGTCGGGTTGCGTCCGCCGGACCGGTGCGGGTTCTGCCGGGGTTGGTACACGTGCGGGTGCCAGAGGCTGCCCCGGGCGCCCCAGCGTTCGCGGTCCCAGGTCGGGTCCTCGGCGGCGAGTTGGGTGTCGTCCGGAACGAACGTCTTGTCCTCGATCACCAGTGGCACCTGGTCTGCCGGTAGCACCGCGTCGGCGACGAGGTGGTCCTCGGCCGGGTCGGTGAGCAGGTAGAGCGCGAGCTGCCCGCCGTAGACGGTGAGTCGGGCCAGGCCGAGGGTGTTGTCGTGCAACCACAACAGTCGTCCGCTCTGCTCGTTCGGGAAGTAGAGCGTGGTGGCCCCCGCGCCGGGCGCCGGCATGTCCGGCACGTGGGCCAGACCGGGCCCGGTCGGGTACGGGGTGATCTCGCCGGTCGGGGTGATCCACTGCCCCGGGTTGCCCGCGCTGGTCCAGCCGGTCTGCGCCCCGGCCAGGTGCAGCACGGCCCGGTTCTGCGGGTACGGCGCCGGTCCGTCCAGGGGGCCGAGGCCGGCTCCCTCGACGGTGTCGTCGACCGGCAGGAACAGTTCGCCGGCCCGACCGGTGGGGAGCTGGTTGATGAACTTCACCCGGACCGGCCGACCCCGGCGGGCGTTGATGATCGGCCCGAGGTGCCACTGTCGCTCCGGCGGCACGACTGTGTTGTGTCCGGCCGGGTCGGTGCCCAGGTTGAGTTGCCGGTAGCCGCGTAGCCGGGTAGCCGGAAGGTCCCGGTGCAGCCGCTGGGCGTACTCCTGCAGGCCGATCTCGTAGTAGTCGCAGCCCGGGTAGCTGATGGTGTCCGGCACCGCCACCGGCAGGTGGCTGCCGAGGTCTCCCTGGCGTGGTTGGCCCGGTAGGGGCAGTGCGTCGACGAACTTGCGCAGCCCGCTGCCGGCGGCGATCTGCCCGTCGGGGTTCCGCGTCGGGCGGGGGCTGTGGGCAAAGTTCGGCACCGGGCCGAAGTAGCGGGGCACGACGGCCGGGTCCAGGCTCGGCGTGACGACTGCCTCCTCGGCGGTACGCGCGGCCGGCACGGACGCCGCCTGGCCGTTGGCGTGGGCGTCGGTGGCGTGGGCGTCGGTGTCGCTGGTGGTCCGCTCGAAGAAGGTGGAGCGGAGTCTGCGGAACATCGCCATGACTCTCCCCGGTTCGGGGCGCGAGGTCCGCCACCCCGGCGTGGGGGACCTCGGCACTCTGCTGACGGTCGGTGAGCGCTCAACCGCAGCATGCGACTCCGGAGGCCGGTTAGGAATTACCCAATCGTCCGTTTCTGCCGTCGGTCCCGACTGGCGAGAGCCTGGTCAGCCGGATGGCGGCGGGCCTGGACGCTCGGGCTGGCAGACCGGGCACCAGTAGGTGACCCGCTCACCCAACTCCTCCTTGCGGACGGCGGAGCCGCACCGACGGCACGGCTGGGCGCGGCGGCCGTACACGTAACTGGTCTGCCCCCGGTGCAGCGAGCCGGTGCTGCTCTGCGTCCACCGACCCCGGTTGGCGGCGAGCAGTCGTTGCGAGAGGGCCACCAGGCCCGGCAGGTCGGGCACCTCGGCGACCGGGGTCCACGGTGACACCCCGCGCAGGAACAGCACCTCGCACTTGTACAGGTTGCCCACCCCGGCGAGGTTGCGCTGGTCGAGCAGCGCCTCGCCGATGGTCTGCTCCGGGTGCTCGGCGAGTCGACGCACCGCCTCGGCCGCGTCCCAGTCGGCGCCGAGCAGGTCGGGGCCGAGGTGGCCGACCAGTTGGTCCTCCTCGACGGTCGGCACCAGTGTCAGCTCGTGCAGGTGGTAGCCGACCGCTACCGCACCGGGGCTGCGCAGCACCACCCGGATCAGGTGCGCGGGCCGGCCGCTCCAGCGTTCCCCCGGGGCGTACGCCCGCCAGGCGCCGTCCATCCGCAGGTGGGAGTGGAGGGTCCAGTGCTCCCCGGTCGGGGCGTCGAGTCGCAGCAGCAGGTGCTTGCCCCGGCTGGCCGACTCGCGGACGGTCCAGCCGGTGAGATCAGTGGTCGCCAACTGCGGCACCCGGAAGTCACTGCTGGTGATCCGCGCGCCTGCCAGCGCGCGGTGCAGCACGCGCGCGGTGTTCCAGACGGTGTCGCCTTCGGGCACCTTGCCATCCTCCCTCTTTCGAGCAAGATTCGCATGTGTCGCTATTTGTACTCGTGTTCCTCATGATCTCCCGACATGCGAAGGTCAGGGGGTTCTGAGGAGAATGCCCATGACGCGACCGCGTTGTCCTATCCCATCCGTCGCCCTCATCGCCACCCTCACCCTCCTGCTCACCGCAGCGTTCCTCCCCACCACCGACCCGCTCCCGGCGGCCTCCAACGGCACCTCGATCAGCCTCGTCGCCGCCGCAGCCGGCGACGAACGGTGGAGCGCAGACCTCACCATCGTCGACAGGGACGACGTGAACGTCCGACACGCCGACGGCGGGCTCCGACTGCGGGAGGCCCGCTCCCACGGGCGCGGCGCCCGCAGCCCGCACAGCGCGGTCGCCGAGGGGATGCTGCTCGCCGCTCCCCGCACACTCACCCGCCCGGCCACCCGGGTCCGCGCCGAGATCAGCGCCGCGGTTCCGGCCGGGGCGACAGTCGAGGCGCAGGTCCGCGGCTGGCGGGCCGCCGGCTGGACGGAGTGGCGGGCGGCCACCGCCGGCGTGGTCTTCGACCGGCCCGTCACCCGGGTGCAGACCCGGGTGGTGCTCACCGCCCCGAACGGCGGCGCCACGGCGACCGTCCGAGGCGTGCGGTACGCCGCCGACGCGAGCGCTGCCGTGTCCGCCGCCACGCCCGGCCGCACCTTCCGCGTGTACGCCACCCGCATCGGTCTGGTCGGTGAGCTGACCGCCAATGGTCGTACCGTGCAACCCCGGGACCACTTCGCGGCGTTGCCGTCGCGGAGGGGCCTCTCCCCGCTCAACACCGGCGACTACACAGTGCGGGTCTGCACCACGAACGGCTCCCGCTGCGAGTACGCCCCGGTCTGGGACGTCGGGCCGTGGAACACCCGCGACGACTACTGGAACCCGTCATCGGTCCGGGAGAACTGGAAGAACCTGCCGCAGGGCCGGCCCGAGGCGCAGGCCGCGTACCAGTCCGGATACAACGGCGGACGGGACCAGTTCGGGCGGACCGTGCTCAACCCGGCCGGCATCGACCTGGCCGACGGCACGTTCTGGGACGGGCTGCGGCTCACCACCAACGCCTGGGTGGACGTCGCCTACCTGTGGACCGGAGGCGGGCCGCGCGGTGTCGTCGGCGACGGGCCGCTCAACATCCGCACCGGGGCGAGCACGTCGTACGCGAGCCGTGGCCTCGCCGCCCGGCTGGCTCACGTACCGATCCAGTGCTACGTCACCGGTCAGTCGGTCGCCGGCCCCTACCGGACCACCACCCGTTGGAACCGCCTGGCCAGCGGCCAGTACGTCAGCCACGCCTACATCTCCGGCGTGTACGGCGGCAGTGTGCCGGCCTGCTGAGCGACGCCCACCCCGACGGGCGCCCCGCCAGCGTCAGGGGCGCTCGTCGGGGCGAGCCGTGCGTACCATGTCCTGGTAACGCGGGTGGCTGGCACCGTAGACGGCGTAGTTGAGGCGGGCGTGGGTCAGGCTCAGGTCGCCGTTGGGGCCACCCCGGACAGCGTCGGCGTCGGCGTCGGTCTGACCGTCGTCGGTCCAGAAACAGACAGGGCAGGTCCCCCCGCCGGTCCGGGACGCACAGCAGGGACAGCCCACAGGAACCACATGCTCACCCACCGGAGAAGCATTCCACAGTCGAACATCAGCCCGATACCCGCAGGAGGCCCCTCGGGGACACCGCGACGAGGTCCGCCCGTGCACCACCGCACGGGCGGGCGGCGGTCCCAGCGGACCCGTCCGGAGGCTCACCGGCAGCGGATTGAGCAGCTCGGCTGGCGGATACGGGACAGCGCGATGGCCGACCGGCCCCTCCCGTCGCCGGATGACGTTGGGCAGACTGCCCTGGTGACAACTCGGAACCTCCCCGCACTCGGAATCCTGCTGGTCGCCGTCGCCCTGACCGCCGGCTGCGGCAGTGACGACGACGGCAGCCCGAACGCGACCCCGTCCGTCTCGTCTGAGGCGGCCCCGACCGGCCTGCCGACGCCCCTGGCCGCACCCTCACCCGACGGTGCGACCCCGCCCTCCGCCGCCGCGCAGGGTAAGACCGAACGGCGGCCGGCCAGCCCGCCGCCGGTGGTGCTACCGAAGCGCCCGACCAGTGCGCCCGCGGCGAAGCAGGTCGTCGAGGCGTTCCGGGCCGCGGGCCTGAAGGTGCCGCACCCGAAGGACCGCTCGGTCGACTGTGGGCCGGACGGTCTCGGCCTGGGCTGTTCCGAGCTGATAGCCACCGACGCCGTCACCGTCTACGTGTTCCCGGACGAGACCAGCGCCAGCGACATCGCGGAGACCTGGGGTGGCCAGTCGTACCAGCGGGGCGCTGTGGTGCTGAACTACCTGGAGGCGAAGACCTCCGCCGCCGACCGCCCACGCTACGAGAAGGTGCTCAAGGGCCTTCGCTGAGACACTGGCGTGGCCGAAGCATGTCGTTCTCTTGGCTGTGATGTCTGTGAGTCATCGTGATGACTCACAGACATCAGGCTCTGTGCGGGATTGCCATCGGCGGGGCCTTGGCTGGCTGGGCATCGGGCATCACTCGGCGTGTGCGCTCGTCCGCGTTGTGCCGACGGGCAGCCGCGAAGCCGGCCCACAAGGGTGCTCCGGAATTGGCGGGTCAGCCGCGCAGGCGTAGGCCGCGAGGGGTGGCCCGGAAGCCGGCGGTGGTGAGCGCGTCCCGCAGCGGCGACGAGTTCACCGCCTCGCCGTCGGCCCGCTCCACCGACATCGCACCCAACGCCCCGGAGTGGACGGCGTCGGCGAGCGCCTTGCCGGCCGCCGCGAGGGTGTCGGTGTCGTCGGTGAAGGAGAGCAGCGTCCGACCACCGCGCTCGACGTAGAGGACGAGGTCACCGCCGACCTGCACCACCAGGGCGCCCGCCTTACGGCCGGCCCGGTGCCCGGTCGCCGGGGTTGCGCCGTCGCCGGAGTCGACCACCCGCTCCGGCCACGGCAGCGCCGCGCCGTACGGGTTGGCCGGGTCGGTAGCGGCGAGCACTGTGGCCACCACGCTCCGCCCCCGGGCGCCGTCGGCCGGGTCGGCCAGCGCGCGCAGCCGGTCCACCGCACCGGGTACGGCGAACTGGGCTGCGCCGAGCCCTTCGACGAAATAACCCCGACGGGCCGCACCGCGCTCCTCCAGCGCCGACAGCACCGGATAGACCGCCGAGAAACCTCCGACCACCTGCTCGGCCATCACCGCGCCCCGAGTCACCACCCCGTGCCGCTCCAACAGCACGTCGGCGAGCGCGGCGGCCCGGCGGGTCGGATCGAGATCCCGCTCCGGGAGACGTGACCAGCGGCCGGCGACAGTCGGCGGGCCGCCCCGGGTCGGCAGCGCCACCCGACCGGGCCGCCGGTAACGGGTGCGGGGCGCGGACGGCCGGGAACGGTGCGCCCCGCCGGCGCCGAGCACCGCGCGCAGCGGGGCCAGGGTGTCGTTGCTGAGGTGCCCCGCCCAGACCAGATCCCAGATCACCCCGGTCAGGGCGGCGTCGTCGGTCGCGCCCACCCGGTCGGCCAACGGGCGGAAGAACAGCGCCTGCCCGTCACCGAGCGCGTCGAGCACCGCGTCGTGCAGCGGGGTACGGGTCAACGCCTCGTCCGGGGGCGGCAGCAGCAGCGGTGCGGCGTCCGCGTACGCCAGGGTGACCCAGCCGTCGCCCCCGGAGATCGCGCCCGACCCGGCCCAGAGCACCTCACCGCTCGCGCACAGCTCGTCGAGCTGGGCGGGAGAGTAGTCAGCGACCCGGGCGGGCAGCACCAACCGCTCCAGGGCGGACGCCGGCACCGCCGCGCCCTGCAACTGCTCGAGCGTGCCGGCGAGCGCCTCCACACCTCGGGCGGAGGAGCCGACCTGCTGCCAGCGGGGCAGGAACGTGGCGAGGGCCCGGGGCGGCACCGGCTCGATCTCCCGGCGCAGCGCCGCCAGCGAGCGGCGGCGCAGCATCCGCAGCACCTCGGCGTCGCACCACTGGGCACCTGCCGAATCCGGGGTGAACTCGCCGGACACCACCCGCCCGGTGGCACCGAGCCGCCGCAGCGCCTGCTCGACGACGAACACGCCGAGCCCGAACCGGGCCGCGCAGCTCGCCGCGGCGAACGGCCCGTGGGTGCGGGCATACCGGGCCACCAGGTCACCGAGCGGATCGGCCACCGGGGCGAGATACGCCTCGGCCACCCCCACCGGAAGCGCCACACCGAGGGCGTCGCGCAGGCGGGCGGCGTCCTCGACGCCCACCCACCGCTGCTCACCAGCGATCCGGACCCGCAGCACCCGGCGGGTCGCCTCCAACTCGGTGAGCCACGCCTCCGGCACCCCCCGCTCGGTCAACTCGGCGTCGCTCAGGTCACCGAGCACCCGCAGCAGCTCGACCACGTCCTCGGCGTCCCGGGGGCGACGCTGCTCGGTCAGCCAGCGCAACTGCCGGTCGGTCTCGGTGAGCACCGCCGGGTCGAGCAACTCGCGCAGGTCGACCCGGCCGAGCAGCTCACCGAGGAGCGTCGAGTCCAGGGCGAGTGCGGCGGCGCGGCGCTCGGCGAGCGGGGCGTCGCCCTCGTACAGGAACGCACCGACGTAGCCGAAGAGCAGTGACCGCGCGAACGGCGACGGCGCGCTCGTCTCCACCTCGACCAGCCGCACCTTGCGCGTGGCCAGGTCCCGCATCAGCCCGGCCAACGCCGGCTGGTCGAAGACGTCCTGAAGGCACTCCCGGGCGGCCTCCAGGGTCACCGGGAAGTCCGCGTACTCGCGGGCGACATCGAGCAGTTGCGCGGCGCGTTGCCGTTGCTGCCAGAGCGGCTGGCGGCGGCGCGGGTCGCGGCGCGGCAGCAGCAGCGACCGGGCGGCGCACTCCCGGAAGCGGGCGGCGAACAGGGCCGACGTGCCGACCGACTCTTCCACGAGCTGGGTGATCTCGTCGGGTTCGAAGACCACCACGTCGGCGCCGGGAGGCTCGTCGGCAGTGTCCGGTAGTCGCACCACGATGCCGTCGTCGGAGGGCATCACCTGGGCGTCCACCCCGTACCGCTCGGCCAGCCGGCGGCCCACCGCGAGGGCCCACGGCCCGTTGACCCGGGCACCGAGCACGCTGTGCACGGCCAGCCGCCAGTCACCCAGCTCGTCGCGGAACCGCTCGACCACGACAGTGCGGTCGTCGGGCAGCGAGCGGGTGGCCTCCCGCTGGTCGCGCAGGTAGGCCATCAGGTTGCCAGCGGCCCAGTCGTCCAGCCCGCCGTCGCGCAGCGCGGCGAGCGCCGCCTCGTCGGTCTGTCGCAGCAGGGTACGCACCCGGGCCCCGATGGCCCGGCCCAGCTCCACCGGCCGACCCAGCTGGTCGCCCTTCCAGAACGGCATACGCGCGGCCTGCCCCGGGGCGGGCGACACCAGCACCCGGTCCGGAGTGATCTCCTCGATCCGCCAGGAGGACGAGCCGAGCAGGAAGACATCGCCGACCCGGGACTCGTAGACCATCTCCTCGTCCAGCTCGCCAACCCGGGCGGCCCGCTCGGCGCCGGCCAGGAACACCCCGAACAGGCCCCGGTCGGGAATGGTGCCGCCGCTCGTCACCGCGAGGCGCTGCGCCCCCTGGCGGCCCGTGAGCACGTCGGTGGCCCGGTCCCAGACCAGGCGGGGGCGCAGCTCGGCGAAGGCCGTGGACGGGTACCGGCCGGAGAGCATGTCGAGCACCGCGTGCAGCGCCGAGTCGGGCAACTCGGCGAACGGCGCGGCCCGGCGGACCAGCACGGACAGGTCGCCGAGCGACCACGGCTCCAGTGCCACCATCGCGACGATCTGCTGGGCCAGCACGTCCAGTGGGTTACGCGGGTAGTGCAGCTCCTCGATGGCACCGGCGATCATCCGCTCCGCGACCACGGCACACGAGAGCAGGTCGCCGCGGTGCTTGGGGAAGACCACCCCACGGGAGACGGCGCCCACCTGGTGCCCGGCCCGGCCGACCCGTTGCAGCCCGGCGGCCACGCTCGGCGGCGCCTCGATCTGCACCACCAGATCGACAGCACCCATGTCGATGCCGAGCTCCAGGCTGGAGGTGGCCACCACCGCCGGGAGCTGGCCGGACTTGAGCGCCTCCTCGATGTGCTTGCGCTCTTCCCGCGAGACACTGCCGTGGTGGGCGCGGGCGATCACGGGCGCGGCGCCGGTGGCCGCGCCGGACTGGGCCATCACCTCGGCCGGCGGCCTGTTTCGCAGAGGACCGGCGGGGCCACCCCACCGCTGCGCGCCGGACACCGGGTCACCGTCGCCCGCCGGGTCGTCGCCCGCCGGCAACCCTTCCGGTACGACGATCGCGTCCTCGTCCGACGCGGAGGCGGCCACCGCCTCGGCGGCCAGCTCGTTGAGCCGCGCGCAGAGGCGCTCGGCGCTGCGCCTGGAGTTGGTGAAGACGATCGTCGAGCGGTGCTGCCCGATCAGGGTGAAGACCCGCTCCTCCACGGCCGGCCAGATCGACGCCCGACGTGGGCCGGGACCGCCCAGGTCGTCCTCCGGTGGCTGTTCCTGCTCGTCCAGGCGGGTCATGTCCTCCACCGGGACCTGCACGCTCACCTCGATGGTCTTCGAAGTGGCCGGCTGGACGACGTCGACCGGGCGGGCACCGCCGAGGAACTGCGCGCAGGCGTCGATCGGCCGGACGGTGGCCGAGAGGCCGATGCGCTGCGCCGGGGCGGGGAGCAACTCGTCGAGGCGTTCCAGGGAGAGCGCGAGGTGGGCGCCACGTTTGCTGCCGGCCACCGCGTGCACCTCGTCGACGATCACCGTCTGGATGCCGCGCAGCGAGTCGCGGGCCGCGGACGTGAGCAGCAGGAACAGCGACTCAGGCGTGGTGATGAGGATGTCCGGCGGGGTGCGGGCGAAGGCCCGTCGCTCGTCGGCGGGCGTGTCGCCGGTGCGCATCCCGACGGTGATGTCGGGCGGCGCGACACCCAGCCGGGTGGCCGCCTGCCGGATGCCGGCCAGCGGAGCGCGCAGGTTGCGTTCCACGTCGACGGCGAGCGCCTTGAGGGGGCTGACGTAGAGCACCCGGCACCGCTGGCGGGCCTCGGTCGGCGCTGGCTCGCGGGCGAGTCGGTCGAGTGACCAGAGGAAGGCCGCGAGCGTCTTGCCGGAGCCGGTGGGCGCCACCACGAGCGCGTTGCGACCGGCCGCGACCGATCGCCAGGCGCCGGTCTGCGCGGCGGTCGGCGCGGCGAAGGCGTTGTCGAACCAGGCGCGGGTGGCCGGGCCGAACCCGGCGAGCACCGCGCCGGAATCTGCGTCTGACCCGGTCACCGGTCCATCGTGCCCCGGGGGTCCGACATCCACGAGCGACCTCACGACGGAATAGGCAGGCGAGAGCCAGAAAGCGTGGAACGTGCACTTAATACGTTAAGTCTCACTTAACTGCTTGCTTCTGAGGAGCAACATAAAGTAACTTCACCCGCAACGCGAACCGGGGTTAGGGGATGTGATGGCCGGCGAGCAGCGCACCGTCGAACCGGGCACCGACGTGCTGATTCGCAAGGTCGACAGCCACCTCGCCGCGCTCCGCACCGGCCTGCACGGCCCCGAACTGGAACTCGCCGAACGCCTCGCCCGCTGCCTGCGCGAATTGGTCCGCTGTACCGCCCAGGCCAGCGCCGCCGATCGGGGTCAGGTCCGCGTAGCCGTCCACTACTTCGTGCTACGTCGTGAGAGCCGCGGCCGCCTCCTGTCAGTGCGGTCGCTGACCGCCGCCGAGCGGGTCGTCGACCGGGTCGCCCGCCAACTCGGCCGCCCCGACCTGCTGGCCGACCCGCGCCGCGACCGCCCCACCTCGGACAACGCGCAACCCCTCAACAACGTCCTGCTCACCTGACCGCCCCACCCTCACCCGCTCGCTCGCTCGCCCGCCCGCCCGCTCGCCCGCTCGCCCGCTCGCCCCGCCCCGGTCCGCCCGCTTGCCCCGCTGAACCCCGCACGCTCGGCTGGCCTCGGCCCGCTCTCTCGGCCCGCCCTCTTGGCCCGCCTGCGCGCTTGGCTTGGCCTGCGCGCTTGGCTTGGCCTGCGCGCTTGGCTTGGCCTGCGCGCTTGGCTTGGCCTGCGCGCTTGGCTTGGCCTGCCCCCTCGGCTTGCCGCTCGACTCGGCCTGCTCGCCGC
>NZ_JBEXYP010000021.1:34538-38237 GCF_040630995.1 Micromonospora sp. NPDC005710
CAGCCTGCTCGCCGCAGCCTGCTCGCCGCAGCCTGCTCGCCGCAGCCTGCTCGCCGCAGCCTGCTCGCCGCAGCCTGCTCGCCGCAGCCTGCTCGCCGCAGCCTGCTCGCTCGGCTTGCTCGCTCGGCTCGGTCCGCCCGCCGACTCGCTCGGTCCGCTCGGCTCGGCCCGGCCCGCCCGGCTGAGCCCGACCCGCTCTGACTGCCCCGCGATCATGGAGTTGTGGTGGGTGATAAAAACCCCATGCAAAGCCAAACCAGGCACCACAACTCCATGATCGACGAAGCCGAGGTGCCTGCCCCCGCGATCTTGCACTTACTGTCGCGGCATAACGGGCATTCCGCGCATCTCGACGACCGAAAGTGCAAGATCGGCGCGGGCGGGGAGGCTGTGGGGGTTGCGCGGGCGCTGGAGCGGGCGCGAAAGCGGGAGCGCGACCCGGGCGGGACCGGAGCGAGGACTGGGGCGGGGCCGGGGAGGGGCGGGACCGGGCGCGACCGTGAGCGGGGCGCGAGCGGGACGGGGCGCGACCGCGAGTGGGGCGGGGCGCGAGCGGGACGGGGCGCGACCGCGAGTGGGGCGGGGCGGGGCGCGAGCGGGACGGGGCGCGACCGCGAGCGGGGTGGGGTGAGGCGCGAGCGAGGCGGGGCCGGGGCCGGGGCCGGGGGCGTAGGCGCTTAGGGCGGGGCCGCGAGCGGAGCGTAGGGCTGGGGTGGGCCTGGGGGGTTGGGGCGGTTTGCGAGTTGGTGGGCGAATTCCGGCAAAACCGCCCGGCGCGGAACGAACTGGCGTCTGATCGCTGCTAGGCGCCACCGCTGCCACGGGCGTCGGCCATGTCGATCGGGAGCGCAGGTGCTGGTACTGCTCATCCTTCACCTCGTGGCGGCTCTCGCCGCGCCCCTGCTCGTTCGCTGGTGGGGTCCGCGCGCGTGCTACCCGCTGGCGGTCGCGCCGGCTGCCGCGTTCTGCTGGGCGGTGGCCCGCACCCCTGCCGTCGCGCACGGCGGGGCGGTGGTCGAGACGTACCCGTGGATTCGGCAGTTGGGCCTCGACATCGCGTTCCGGCTCACCACGCTCTCCTGGCTGATGACGCTGCTGATCGGCGGTGTCGGCGCGCTGGTGCTGGTTTACAGTGCCCGCTACTTCAGCGCCAACTCCCTGGGGATGGCGCAGTTCGCCGCGGTGCTGGTCGCGTTCGCCGGTGCGATGCTCGTCCTGGTGTTCGCTGACGACCTGCTGCTGCTCTACGTCGGCTGGGAGCTGACCACGATCTTTTCGTACCTTCTGATCGGGCACAGCACCGAACGGCGGGCCAGCCGTTGGGCGGCGGCGCAGGCGTTGACAGTCACCACGCTGGGCGGCCTCGCCATGCTCGTCGGCTTCATCATGCTTGGGGAGCACGCCGGCACCTACCGCTGGTCGCAGATCAGCGCGGAATCGCTGCCCGGCGGCGGGTACCTGGTGGGCGCCGTGCTGCTGATCCTGGCCGGCGCGCTGTCCAAGTCGGCGGTGCTGCCGTTCAGTTCGTGGTTGCCGGTTGCGATGGCGGCGCCCACGCCGGTGAGCGCCTACCTGCACGCCGCCGCCATGGTCAAGGCCGGCGTGTACCTGGTCGGGCTGCTCGCGCCCGTACTCGCCACCGTCGGCCCGTGGCGGCCGGTGGTGCAGGTCGCCGGCGTGGCGACCATGCTGCTCGGCGGGTGGGCCGCGCTGCGCCAGACCGACCTCAAGCTGCTGCTGGCGTACGGGACTGTCAGTCAGCTCGGCCTGCTGGTCGCGGTGACCGGGTCGGGCACCCCGGATGCCGCCCTGGCCGGCACCGCGATGCTGCTGGCGCACGCCCTGTTCAAGGCGGCGCTGTTCCTGGTCGTCGGCATCATCGATCACGCCGCGGGCACCCGTGACCTGCGGGAGCTGTCCGGGCTGCGGCACTGGTCCCGGCCGCTGTTCGTGGTCGCCGTGCTGGCCGCGGCGTCGATGGCGGGGGTGCCGCCGCTGGTCGGCTTCGTGGCCAAGGAGGCGGTGTTCGGGGCGTTCACCGACCAACCGGTGCTCCTCACCGGCCTGGTCGCCGGGACGGTGCTCACCGTCGCGTACAGCACCCGGTTCCTCTGGGGCGCGTTCGCCGACCGGCCGGGCGTGGCACCCGTCCCGCCGGGCTCGATCGCCGCGTCGCTGCTGGTGCCGCCCGCGGTCCTCGCCGGTGTCGGTCTGCTCGCCGGTCCGGCCGCGAGCGTGCTGGACGAGGTGCTGCGCCCGTACGCCGATCTGCTCGGCGGGGTCGACGCGCACCTGGCGCTCTGGGCCGGACCGACCCCGGCGCTCGGCCTGTCCGTGCTGGCGCTCGTCGGCGGCGGCCTGCTCTTCGCCGTGCGTGGGCCGCTCGCCCCGGTGCTGGCTCGGCTCCGGTCACCGGTGGGGGGCAACCAGGGGTACGAGTGGGTGGTGGGCCGGTTCGACCGGCTGGCCGTCGAGGTCACCAGCGCGACCCAGCGTGGCTCCCTGCCGCAGTACCTGGGCATCATCCTGGTCACCCTGGTGCTGGTGCCCGGTACGGCGATGGTGTCCGCCAGCCCGTGGCGGGCGCGGATTCCGCTGTGGGACAGCGCGCTGCAACCGGTGGTCGTGGTGGTGATCGCGGTGGCGGCGGTGCTGGCGGTCGGTGCCCGTCGCCGGTTGACCGCGATGCTGCTGGTGGGCATGACCGGCTACGGCACGGCGATGCTGTTCGTGCTGCACGGAGCGCCCGACCTGGCGCTCACCCAGTTCCTGGTGGAGACCTCGACGATCGCCGTCTTCGTGCTGGTGCTGCGTCGGCTCCCGGAGCGGTTCTCGGCCCGCCCGCTGCGCCGTACCCGGTGGGTCCGTCGGGCGATCGGGGTGGGGGCGGGGGTGGTGGCCGCCGGGCTGGCCCTCACCGCGGTGGGTGCTCGCCGGGCACCGGACATCTCCGCCGCCTTCCCGGATCTGGCGGTGGCGCACGGGTACGGCCGCAACGTGGTCAACGTGACCCTCGTCGACATCCGGGCGTGGGACACGATGGGTGAGCTGGCGGTGCTGGTGGTGGCCGCGACCGGGGTGGCCAGCCTGATCTTCGAGCGTTCCCGCACGGGCCCGCGACCGCAGCGGGTCGAGTCCGACGAGCGGGTGGGTGGACGCGGCCGGCCGGTGTGGCTGCGCGGTGGCCCGACCCTCTACGAGGAGCGGCGCTCGATCGTGTTGGAGGTGGTCATCCGGCTGATCTTCCACACCGTGGTGCTGTTCTCACTGTTCCTGCTCTTCTCCGGGCACAACGCCCCGGGGGGCGGGTTCGCCGGCGGGCTGGTGGCCGGTCTCGCCCTGGTGGTCCGCTATCTGGCCGGCGGCCGGTACGAGCTGACCGAGGCCGCCCCGATCGGCGCGGGCGCGATTCTCGGCGCCGGGTTGGCCGTGGCGGTGGGCAGCGGCGTGGTGGCTCTGCTGGTCGGCGGGTCGGTGCTGGAGAGCGCGAAGGTCGATCAGACGCTGCCGATTGTCGGCGACGCTCACCTGGTCACGTCGCTCTTCTTCGACATCGGCGTGTATCTGGTCGTGATCGGTCTGGTGCTGGACATCCTGCGCAGCCTCGGTGCCGAGGTGGACCGGCACATCGAGGCCACCGGAAGGGCCACCGGCGGGTTGGCCGTCGACAAGGGAGACCAGGCGTGAGCGCGAGGAGTG